>NZ_JARGEE010000578.1:0-4665 GCF_033794485.1 Streptomyces sp. MB09-02B | reverse complement strand
GCGGGGACGATCCGCGGGGCGGGGACGGGGACGGTCGGCGCAACGACAGGCAGGGAGACGCCCGGTGAACGTCTGGATCGCGGTCGTCGTCACCGCCGTCGGCTGCTACGCGGTCAAGCTGATCGGCCTGCTGGTGCCCGAGGGCGTCCTGGAACGCCCAGTGGTGCAACGCCTCGCCGCCCTGCTGCCCGTGGCCCTCCTCGCCGCCCTCACAGCCCAGCAGACCTTCGCGGACGGCCACGAGCTGGTGGTGGACGCGAGGGCCGCGGGGCTCGCCGCGGCCGCCGTCGCTCTCTCTCTGCGGGCCCCCTTCCTGATCGTCGTGGCTGCGGCGGTGCTCGTGACGGCGGCCGTGCGGGCGATCACGGGGTGACGCCCGCCGTGGTTGTCGCAGGGCATGCGTACGCACGCCCACGTGCGCGTGCGAGGCACGCACGCGTGCCTGTCCCCGCCCGACCGGGCCTCAGCCGATCGGACGCCCGTACGCCCGCAGCGTCCGCAGCGCCTCGATCGTCACGATCGGGCGGCTCTCCAGGGCCGTGCTCGGCGCCCACTGGCGCCAGCGGATCGGCCAGCCCCCGTCCTCCGTCTGCTCGCTCGCCAGGAAGTCGAGGGAACGGGACATCTCCTCGTCGGTGAACCACGCGCGCGCGAGAGACTCCGGGGTGGGCGCGAAGTCGTGCGGGTAATGGTGCTCGCCCGGTGCGTAACCGTCCGCCACAGGGAAGTCGTTCGGTCGTACGGGATCCAGCGCGGCGAGCCGGTGCTCGCGGACCAGACGCCCGAGCCGGTCGGCTGCGGCCCGGGCCCGTGCGCGGTCCGGCACGGACTCCAGGAACGCCACGGCGGCATGGACCTCGTAGGGGTGCGACTTCTCCAGGGCCTCGACCGCCTGCCAGCAGAAGTCGGTGGCCCGGAACAACCACGCGTGCCACACCTGGTTGCGGTGCAGCAGACCCACCACGGGCCCGGTGGCCAGCAGATCACTGGGCGGGTCGTCGACGATCGGCACGAACGGGGCCGCCGGATAGCCGCGCTGGCCGGGGTGCACCGCGGGGAGCGCGCCGTCCGGGGTCGACACCGAGGTCAGATAGCGGCAGACGCGTTCCACCCGCTGTCCGCCGCAGCGCCCGATGGAGTCCAGCACACGCAGCGCGTGCCCGGTGTGCAGCGGCTGGCTCACGGGGCCGCGCAGATCGGGTTCGAGCGCGTGCCCGTAGCCCTCGTCGGCGTTGCGGTAGGCGGCCAGCGCGGTCTCCACCGCGTCGGCGCTCCCCTCCAGGAAGTGGTAGGCGAAGCGGCGCTGCTCCAGCACGCGCGCGGTCAGCCAGATGAACTGCTCGGCGCGGGCCAGCGGGGTGTGCGCCGGGGACGACGGGGGGAGTGGGGATGCTCCGGTTTCGGCCATGGCTCCGACCGTAGGGCGGAAAGCGGTCTCGGAAAGCCGTCCCGGACAGGCCCACCCCCTGGGGCGGGATACTGGACTCATGCGGTTGACGGTCTTCTGGCAGCGGATGGCGGAGCACTTCGGTGCGGGGTACGCCGACACCTTCGCGCGCGATCATGTGATGTCCGACCTCGGTGGACGCACGGTCCACGAGGCGCTGGACGCGGGCTGGGAGGCCAAGGAAGTGTGGCGTGTGGTGTGCGCGACCATGGGCGTTCCGGCCGAAAACCGCTGAAATACCCGGGACTTCACCACGCTGACGTCGGTCGTCGTACGGGAGGATCCGGGGGCGGCGACCGATTGTCGGCGGCGTGGGCGAAACTTGGTGCGTGGCCCCCACAGACGAGACCGCGAGGTCCCAGCAGCAGGCACCCCCGTCCGGCACGACACCGCCCACCGGCCCCCCGGCCGGCCCGGGACCCGGTGCCGCGCCGAGCGGCCGTATGCCGCGCTGGCTGCCGCGCGCGATGGTGCTCGCGCTCTCCCTCGTCGCCGTCTTCCAACTGGGCAGCTGGGCGTTCCACCAGCTGATCGGGCTGCTCGTCAACATCCTCATCGCGTTCTTCCTGGCGCTCGCGATCGAGCCCGCGGTGAGCTGGATGGCCTCGAAGGGCCTGCGCAGGGGCTTCGCGACCTTCCTGGTCTTCCTGATCACACTGGTCGGGGCCGCGGGCTTCGTCACCCTGCTCGGCTCGATGCTCGCCGGCCAGATCATCAAGATGGTCGAGGACTTCCCGGCGTACCTCGACTCCGTCATCAGCTGGATCAACACCACCTTCCACACCGAGCTCAAGCGGGTGGACATCCAGGAGGGGCTGCTCCGCTCCGACTGGCTCCAGAAGTACGTGCAGAACAGCGCCACGGGCGTCCTCGACGTCTCCGCGCAGGTGCTGGGCGGCCTCTTCCAGCTGCTGACGATCGCGCTGTTCTCGTTCTACTTCGCCGCCGACGGACCGCGGCTGCGGCGGGCGTTGTGCTCCGTGCTGCCGCCCGCGAAGCAGGCCGAGGTGCTGCGCGCGTGGGAGATCGCCGTGGACAAGACCGGCGGCTATCTCTACTCGCGCGGGCTGATGGCGCTGATCTCCGGCGGGGCGCACTACGTCCTGCTGGAGTACCTCGACGTGCCCTACGCGCCCGCGCTCGCAGTCTGGGTCGGCCTGGTCTCGCAGTTCATCCCCACCATCGGCACCTATCTCGCGGGCGCCCTGCCGATGCTGATCGCCTTCACGGTCAACCCGTGGTACGCGCTGTGGGTCCTCGTCTTTGTTGTCATCTACCAGCAGTTCGAGAACTACGTGCTGCAGCCCAAGCTGACCGCCAAGACCGTGGACATCCACCCGGCCGTGGCCTTCGGATCGGTCATCGCGGGCACCGCCCTCCTCGGGGCGGTCGGCGCGCTCATCGCCATCCCCGCCATCGCCACCCTGCAGGCCTTCCTCGGGGCGTACGTGAAGCGGTACGACGTCACGGACGACCCCCGGGTGCACGGGCATCGCGGCCCCGGCTCCCGCAACCTCCTCAGGCGGCTGCGCAGACGGCTGGAGGAGAAGGCGGACCGCCGACGGCCGACGAACCGACCGACGAACCGACCGACGGATGCCGCCGGGGACGACGCCGGCCCCGGGAATGGCGCCGGGCCGGAGAGCGGCGCCAGCCCGGAGAGTGGCTCCGGACCGGAGCGCGGCGCTCCGTAGGGCGCGGCCTCCGTGTTGTCGCGGCAGCACGGGAGGCCCGTCGGGAACGGTCCGAGGTGCCGCGGAAGTCCTCCGGATGGCCCGTGGTGTCGCTTGACACTAAAATCGAACATCCATTCTTATGGAGGCTCCGGCGCGGCTGTCGACGGGAGTTCGGCAGGGTTTTCGTGGAGAAGTGCCCGAGTTATCCACAGGCCGGGCGGGCGTCGGGGCCCATTGTCAGTGGCAGGCGTTAGCGTCTTTCACGTGAAGCGATCGACTCAAGCAAACCGGGTGGAACCCATGGCAGGAACCGACCGCGAGAAGGCGCTCGACGCCGCGCTCGCACAGATTGAACGGCAGTTCGGCAAGGGCGCGGTGATGCGCCTCGGTGAGCGGCCGAACGAGCCCATCGAGGTCATCCCCACCGGGTCGACCGCACTGGACGTCGCCCTCGGCGTCGGTGGCCTGCCGCGCGGCCGCGTGGTGGAGGTGTACGGCCCGGAGTCCTCCGGCAAGACGACCCTGACCCTGCACGCGGTGGCGAACGCGCAGAAGGCCGGCGGCCAGGTGGCCTTCGTGGACGCCGAGCACGCCCTCGACCCCGAGTACGCGAAGAAGCTCGGTGTCGACATCGACAACCTGATCCTGTCGCAGCCGGACAACGGTGAGCAGGCCCTGGAGATCGTGGACATGCTGGTCCGCTCCGGCGCCCTCGACCTCATCGTCATCGACTCCGTCGCCGCGCTCGTCCCGCGCGCGGAGATCGAGGGCGAGATGGGTGACAGCCACGTGGGTCTGCAGGCCCGACTGATGAGCCAGGCCCTGCGGAAGATCACCAGCGCGCTCAACCAGTCCAAGACCACCGCCATCTTCATCAACCAGCTCCGCGAGAAGATCGGCGTGATGTTCGGCTCCCCGGAGACCACGACCGGTGGCCGCGCGCTGAAGTTCTACGCCTCGGTGCGTATCGACATCCGTCGCATCGAGACCCTGAAGGACGGCACGGAGGCGGTCGGCAACCGCACCCGCTGCAAGGTCGTCAAGAACAAGGTCGCGCCGCCCTTCAAGCAGGCCGAGTTCGACATCCTCTACGGCCAGGGCATCAGCCGTGAGGGCGGCCTGATCGACATGGGCGTGGAGCACGGCTTCGTCCGCAAGGCCGGCGCCTGGTACACGTACGAGGGCGACCAGCTCGGCCAGGGCAAGGAGAACGCCCGTAACTTCCTGAAGGACAACCCCGATCTCGCCAACGAGATCGAGAAGAAGATCAAGGAGAAGCTGGGCGTCGGCGTCAGGCCCGAGGAGCCCGCTGTCGAACCGGGCGCGGACGCGGCGGTCTCGGACCCGGCCGGCGCGGACGATGCCGCGAAGGCGGTGGCCGCTCCGGCTGCCAAGGCCACCAAGACCAAGGCCGCGGCGGCGAAGAGCTAGTCCGTGACGCGCAGAACGGACTGGGGCGAGTACGCGTACCCCAGCGTTCCCGAGAGCCGGGGGCGCGAGGGTACCGACGGGGGGACCGGGGGATTCGGCGCGGACGGGCAC
>NZ_JARGEE010000577.1:0-4670 GCF_033794485.1 Streptomyces sp. MB09-02B | reverse complement strand
CCACCGCCCCCACTGATCAACCGGAACTCGCCCCGGCGCCGTTCGGCCGTCTCGGTGAGGGAGCCCAGGGACGCGCTGTCGACGACCCCGTGCCGGACCGCACGGCTGAACTCCGCTCGCTCCAGCCGGGCGATCAGCGCGTCCGCGTGGTCGAGGAGCGCGGGCGCGAGAAGTTCGTCGCGGGCGGCGTTCCAGCCGGTGCCGCCCTCGTGCCGGAAGACCAACAGCAGCCGGAAGCCGAGCGTCCGTAATCGCGCGAGGAGGGCGATCAGCGGCCCCGGCTCGGCCTCCTCGTCGAGCCCGTCGACGAGGACGGTGACTCGCCGCCCGTCCATGGGGCCGGGCGCGGACCCGGACGGGGGCGGCCGGGTCCCGAGAAGCCAGTCCCAGTAGGCCAGATACCGCCCGGGCGGAAAGGCGATGTGCCCCAGTGCGTGATCGGCGAGGTCGGGCCGACTGGACACACCACCCCGGTGGACGAGGTCGGCCCGATGCACGAGATGCCGCAGGGACCGCTCCTTCCCGCTCCCCGGAGGGACCACCGTGACCTTCACCGGCTCCTCGTCGGCGTACTCGTCACCGAACCACCGCGCCAACCGCTCCTCGAAACCGCGGTTCCAGGCGTGCGGACCGCTCAACTCGGCGACCACCGGCGACAGCTCGGCGATACGCGCGACGGGAATCAGATACGAGAACGCGAGCCGGTTGTTCTCCGGCAACAGCTCGCCCATGTCTCCCCGCCAACTGACGACGAGCCCGACGACGCGCGCCGGCTGCCCCTCCCCGGGCCGGGTGCACACGGCGGCCCCGCTGAACCCCCGACGCACG
The DNA here is from genome assembly GCF_033794485.1 of Streptomyces sp. MB09-02B. Classification (NCBI taxonomy): domain Bacteria; kingdom Bacillati; phylum Actinomycetota; class Actinomycetes; order Kitasatosporales; family Streptomycetaceae; genus Streptomyces; species Streptomyces sp. MB09-02B. Next base: position 3,842 of record NZ_JARGEE010000577.1, on the reverse strand, counting down.
ACCTCGGCCTTGGTCACGGCATCGAGCTGTACCCGCTCACCGCTGACCCCGCCGATCCGCCCCCACAGACTCATCCCGTCGTCGAAGCCCTCCGCGTACCCGGTGGCGGACACCTCCATCCCGCCACACAACTCCGTCTCCAGCCGGGCGGGCCGCGCCTGGGGCCGGGGGGCGTCCAACCGCAGTACGGCGACGTCCTCGCCACCCTCCCCCTCGGCGAGCCAACCGCCGGGCGGCACCCGCGCGGACACCGCCTCGATCTCACGGTTCTCCGCGAACTCCACCCACATCACGGCACCCGGATCCCGCACCACATGGGCGCAGGTCAACGCGGTGTTCTGATCGACGAGCACCCCGGCGCCGCAGATGGGGCCCCGCGCACTCCCGCGCCGCAGCCGGAGTCTCCAGTCCGCACGCAATTCCCCCATGCCACCTCACACTACGCGCGGGGCATGGTGCGTCCCTAGACTTGTGAACCAACTTGGATCGTTCAATCGATCCAGTCAATCAACGGAAGCCGACGGGGTGTTGACATGAGCGATACCGAACCGGTCGGCCTCGCGGAGGCCATCGGCACGGTCCGCGCGGAACTGGCCCGGGCGCAGGCGGAGGGCGCGGCGAGCGACTGGCGGTTCAGCGTGGAGCAGGTCAGCCTGGAGTTCGCGGTGCAGTTCCACCGCTCCGGCGAGGGCGGCGCGGGCCTCCGCCTCGGCGTCGTCGAGGCCCGCCTGGGAGGCACGGTCAGCCACGACACCACCCACCGCATCCAGGTAGACCTCAAACCCCTCCCGGGCCCGACGGGCCACCACCACGAGGTAGGCCGCTGAGCCGACCGCCCGCCCCGGCGCGGCATCGCCCAACGCCTCTCACACCGCCTTCGTCTGTACGAGAGAAGCGGTTCGCCGTCGTTGACGCGGATTGCGGGCCTCCCACAGATGCTCCCGCCGACGTCGCCGACCGTGTCACATGCGCGGGTGCCGCCGCTACGACGAGGGCTTGCATGACCCTGTCGCCGAGACGGTCAACATCCCCACGTTCGGAGCCGCATGTTCTTCGACCTCGTCCGGCACGGGCGCCACACCGGCCGTGACGGACCACTCCCCCAGATCGAGAAATGCGGCGAACGCAGGACTCATCTCCATCAGATCGCCATCAAGGCGCCAACCCCGTTCCTCCAGAAGACGGACACCTCGCAGCAGTTCCTCTTCTCTCGGGATCTCTCTGCTGAATGCCGTGCCATTCACGACGCAGTCACGCCCAAGAGGATCCTTCGCGACCACAAAACCCTCGCCTACGTCTCCGAAGGCGTACCGAAGATCCCTCACCACTTGAGCCCGGGTCTTCTCTGCAGTCGCGGAGGACGAGGAGGGCGACGCCTTCGCTCGTGTCGGCTCGGTCGACGGAGCCGATGCCCCGTTCTCACCGCCTCCGCAGCCAACCCCCAACAGCCCCACCATGATTGCACTGGCAACTACGCGGCCAGCATTCCTACCCACTTTGCCCCCACCTCGATCAGGTCTTGAGGATCTCGTTCGCCCACCGCAGTTCGGCGTTCTCCGCCTTCAGGCGCTTGTTCTCTGCAGCCTCGTCCGAAATCACGCCAGGGAGCTGGCCGGCATCGGCTTTGGCTTTGGCTTTGGCTTTGGCTTTGGCTTTGCAGATCCGCTCCGCACCGTCTCAGCGGCACAGATCCCGAGCTTCGCGGCGCCCGCCTGCAACGCGGCCCACTCAGGTAATCCGGCCGGACCTCCGCGACCATGCGCACCGCACGCTCACGAAGCTCAGCAGGATAGGGGGACGGACGTGCCATGACTCCATCAGGCCCGGGGCACATCAGAGCCTCCATCAGACCCGGAGCGGTCACCCGCACCGTCTCCGCCGGGACTTCCCAGACACTCCGGATGCATTCGCATCCGCATCCACCCCATACGACAACGTCGGCCTTCGAGACCACAGCCGGGTCTCGAAGGCCGACGTCACGCCAGACCCCGGAGTAGCCAACAGCATCTGAGTCTCTCTGTCTCCCGCCCGGGGGCCTTCGCTACGGCACGCTTCGCCTCAGCCCGATGGACGCAGCTCGCGGTACTTCGCGGACAGGAGCGGACCGAGGTGTCCGACGACCTCGTGTCCCGGCTCGTCCCGGTAGGGCAGCTGGTCCAGGAATGACGTCACGATCACTTCCGTGACGCCGGGGATTCCTCGTACCAGCTGCCGCTCCAGGAACTTCAGGGTCGCCCGCCAGTCAGGCGCCTCGGGGTCCCTGCCAAGGCAGGAGTCGACGACGGCCGGTGTCACGTCCAACCCGAAGAAGACGTGAGGCAGTGGCTCGCCCTGGTTCTCCACGTGGATCTCGTAGAGCTCACCGAACTCGGGTACGGCTGCGACGAGCTCTTCCAGAAAGCGGACGTCGTCACCCATCAGCAGTTCCCCAGACCTGGACAGTCGGACGCACCAGTGTGCTTTCCGGCCAGGGCGTCATCGATAGCACTGACGAGGTTGTTCGCCACCTCAATGTCCTTGGCTCTCTTGATTATCGGGACCCGCTTTCCACCCTTCACCCTATTGGTGTCCTACGTGAGGAAGCTGTTGAGGGCGCTGCGGTACTGCGTGGTGCGGCTGACGTGGCTCCGGCCCTCCACGAGCACACCGGTTCCGCCGAGCACGACGTTGCAACAGCGGGCTACCGCCGTCCCGGCCGACCTGCTGACCGGAGCGGCCGCGTTCGGGCCGCCGCAGTGTGTACGAGCGGGACGCGACGTCGGTGTGGTCGGACCGTGACGGCCTCCCCGGGCGGTGGGCCCATGAGGCGTCGGCAAGTGAGTCAGGGGGGTCGATCAGGCAGTGCCCGTTGGTCGTGCGCGACTGGCGTGACCGGAAGCGATCAGCCTGGACCGAACGCGTGTGCCTAAGTTAGGTTCCTGCCGACCACAAAAGTTTCATATGTTTTTCATGATACGGGGGAACTGAATAATGATGACGCGTGCGCGTATGCGTGGCGTCGGGGGAACCATCGCGATCGCTCTGAGCTCCGTTCTCGCGGTCGGGCTGCTGCCTGCCACCGCGACGGCGTCGACCGCGGCACGGCCGAACACTCCGGGGACGCAGGCCCGCTCCGCTGTGGAGAAGGCACCGCTCTCCGAGGAGGAGGCGCGGGCGGAGGCCGAACGGACCGGTCGGAGTGTGGAGATCACCTCACTGCGCGGTGAGAGTCACGACGTGTTCGTGACCCCCGAGGGAGATCTGGAGAGGCGGGAGTACCTACGTCCCGTCCGGGCCAGGGTCGACGGCGAGTGGAAGCCGATCGACGCGGACCTGGCGCCGACCGGCAGGGGCACGGTCGCGCCGAAGGTGGCCACCGTCGGGCTGGAGTTCTCCGGGGGCGGCTCCGACACACCGCTGGTGCGGATGACCAAGGCGGGCCGCGAGCTGGCGCTGTCCTGGCCCGGCACGCTGCCCGCGCCCGAGCTGGACGGCGCCACGGCGACGTACCGGGACGTCCTGCCGGACGTCGATCTGCGGATGGGAGCTCAGGAGGACGGCTTCACGCAGTTGCTCGTCGTCAACAGTGCGGCGGCCGCGGCCAGTCCGACCCTTGCCGAGCTGCGGCTCAGGCTCGCCGCGGACGGCATGGAGGTCGAGCAGACCGAGGGCGGCGGGCTGGCCGCCGTCGACAAGGGCGCCGGCACCGCGGTGTTCGAGGCGCCGATGCCACAGATGTGGGATTCCGGCGACGGCACCGCCGGGGAAGCCACCACACGTACGGCCGCGTTCTCGACGAAGGCCGACGCCGCCCCCGCCACCGACGCGGCTGCCCCCGCCAAGGCTGCCGACGCCACCGACGC
>NZ_JARGEE010000576.1:0-4689 GCF_033794485.1 Streptomyces sp. MB09-02B | reverse complement strand
AAACGGGGGAGCGGGGGTCCGGGGCGCGGCGCGTATAGGGGAGCGCCGCGCCCCGGACGTCGGCGGTCAGAGCCGCCGGTAGTAGTGCGCCGTCGGGAACAGGACGCAGCCGAGGCTCTCGTAGAGGGCTCGGGCGGGGGCGTGGAAGGCGTCGCCGCCGGTGCCGATCTCGACGAGCTTCGTGCCGCGTCCGCGCAGGTCGGCGAAGGCGTGCTCGCACAGGGCGGTACCGGTGCCGTCGCCGCGGTGGCGCTCGTCCACGGCGAGCAGGGTGATCTCGCCGTGGTGCCGGACGAGGTCGGCTTGCCAGGCGACGTACCCGGCGATCGCGCCGTCGGCGGACTCGGCCACCGCGACGTACTTGTGCTCGGCCGGGTCGTGCAGGGTGGGCACCAGCTCGCGGTAGTCACCGCGCCAGTCGGCGTGCAGCGTGGTGAGGACGAGCCCGTCGAGCATCGGTCCGACGGAGTCCTCGAAGAACGGCCGGAACGTGTCGATGGTGAGTTCGGTCAGTCGTGCCAGGTCGTCCCGGGCGTATGCGCGAATGAGCATGGAGTGGACCTCTCGGAACCTGAGGGAGGAAAAGGACACCTCTGGCCCGCCGATCACACGGTAGGTGTCGGTGGGCCGACCTCAGTGGCGGGTACGCCAGGACGCGAAGCACTCCATAGGGGGCATGCTAGCGGCCTATGAAGGGACAGGTCTCATGACTTTGCTGGTCGCCGCCGTCATCGTCCACGACCGGGACGCGGGGCGGGTCGTGCTCCTCCAGCGGGGCGAGAACGCCAGGTTCGCGCGGGGGAGATGGGATCTGCCGGTCGGCAAGAGCGAGCCCGGGGAGCCGATCACCCGGACCGCCGTGCGCGAGCTGCACGAGGAGACCGGGCTGACCGTGAAACCGGAGGCGCTGGAGGTCGTGCACCTCATCCACGCGGCCCGGGGCGTGGAGGCTCCGGACGGCTTTCTCACCGTCGTGCTCGTCACCCACGAGTGGACGGGCGAGCCCGAGAACCGGGAACCGCACAAGCACTCCCAGGTCCGCTGGTTCGCCACCGACTCCCTCCCCGAGGACTTCGTGGAGGGCAACGCCGGCGCATTGCGCGGCTACCTGGCCGACGGTCCCCGGATGTCCGTGTACGGCTGGGCGTGACCCGGTGCGTGGGCCCCTTCCGGACGCCTCAGGGCCGCGCCCCCGAGGGAGCGCGGCCCTGTCCCACCGTGAGCGGGGTCAGCGGGGTTCGCGGACGACCACCACGTCACCGGCCGGGACCAGCACGGTTGCCGCGGCGTCGGTCGTGGGGACGGGCTTGCCCGTCAGCAGGTCGACCGACCCGGCGGCGACCTCGATCTCGGCGTCGGCGTCGCCGTGGTTGATCAGGAAGAGGTAGTCGGCCTCCGGGCCCCGGCGCAGGGCCGCCTCCACGCCCTCCGGGGTCGGGCGCACCGACGTCACGCCCGCCTCCTCGCGGATGCGGTCCAGGAGCGAGGCGAGGGTCGTCGGGTCCGGGCGGGTGGCGACGTACCAGGCCGTGCCGGAGCCGTGGGTGTGGCGAGTGACGGCAGGGACGCCGGTCAGAGGGCCGGAGGTGTACGTCGTCACCGCCTCCGCGCCCGCCAGGGCGACCCGCTCCGACCACAGGGACGCCGTGCCGCCGTCGCTCAGGCCCACCGTCTCCCCCGGGAGGAGGGGGAAGAGTTCGTCCGTGCGGACACCCAACGTCTCGCGGAAGGCGCCCGGGTAACCGCCCAGCCGGACGTGGCAGTTCTCGTCCACCGCGCCGCTGTGGAAGCCGACGGCGACGGTGCCGCCGGCCTGTGCGAAGCCGGTGAGGTTGGCGGCGCCCGTGTCGTCGACCAGGTACAGGCTCGGGGCCAGCACCAGCTTGTAGGCGGAGAGGTCGGCGTCGGGGCGGACGAAGTCCACCGCTACTCCGGCCCGCCACAGCGGCTCGTACCAGGCCCGGATCAGGTCCTGGAAGCGGACCTCTTCGCTGGGCTGGGAGGGGAGTTCCAGCGCCCACCAGGCGTTCCAGTCCCAGGCGATCGCGACCTCGGCCACGCCCTCGCTGCCCCGGACCTCCGCCAACGACCGCAGGTCCGCGCCCAGTCGGACCACGTCGCGCCAGATCTGGCTGTCGGTGCCGGCGTGCGGGAGCATCGCCGAGTGCCACTGCTCGGCGCCCGCCTTGGCGGCCCGCCACTGGAAGTAGGCGATGCCGTCGGCGCCCCGCGCCACGTGGGAGAGCGCGTTGCGGCGCAGTTCACCAGCGGTCTTGGCACGGTTGACGGGCTGCCAGTTGACCGCGCCGGTGGAGTGTTCCATCAGCAGCCACGGACTGCCGCCGGCCAGGGAGCGCACCAGGTCGCCGCTGAGCGCGATGTCGATCTGCGACTCGGGGTCCGTCGACTGGAGGTAGTGGTCGTTGGAGACGATGTCCAGCTCCGGCGCCCAGCGCCAGTAGTCCAGCTTGTCGAAGTTGAACATCACCATGAAGTTGGTGGTGGCGGGCGTGGAAGGGGCCGCCTCCAGCAGCACCTCACGCTCCGCCTTGCACAGCGACAGCAGCGCGTCGCTGGAGAAGCGGCGCCAGTCCAGCTGGTGCGTCGGGTTCGGGACCGCGCCCGTCGCTCGGGGCGGGATGATCTCGTCCCAGTCGTAGTACCACTGGCTCCAGAACGTCGTGCCCCAGGCGTCGTTGAGCGCCGCCAGGTCGTCGTCGTACCTCTCCCGCAGCCAGACGCGGAACGCCGCCGCGCTGGTGTCGCAGTGGCACTCGCCGTTGTGGCAGCCGTACTCGTTGTGGACGTGCCACATGACGACGGCCGGGTGGTCGGCGTACCGCTCCCCCAGGGCGCGGGCGATCCGCAGAGCGGCCTCGCGGTAGGCGGGGCTCGACGGGCAGAAGGTCTGCCGGCTGCCGTACGAGAGGGTGCGACCGTCCCTGTCGACGGGCAGCGCCTCCGGGTGCTTGACGAAGAACCAGGCCGGCGGGGCCGCCGTCGGGGTCGCCAGGTCGGCGGCGATGCCGTTCTCGTGCAGCAGCGCGAGGATCTTGTCCAGGCGGGAGAAGTCGTACTCGCCCTCGCGCGGCTCAAGCAGCGCCCAGGAGAAGATGTTGACGCTGACCATGTTCACGCCCGCCTCACGCATGAGGCGTACGTCCTCGGCCCAGACCTCCTCGGGCCACTGCTCGGGGTTGTAGTCGCCGCCGTAGGCGAGGCCGGGGACGTTCAGTTCGCGCTTCATTCGGAGGCCTCCGGGCCCTTCGTCAGCAGTCGGCGGGTCGTTTCCACGCCCCAGGGGTCCAGGGAGAGCAGGCGGTCGCTGGAGGCCATCAGGCCTCCGGTGGCCTCGACGTGCGCCGCCCAGCGCTCGCGCGTCTCGACGGCCGGTCGGGCCATCAGGCAGTCGGGGTCGTTCACCCAGAGGCGGCCGTGCTGCCACTGGCGGCCCGCGCCGGTGAACTCGGCCGGGTCCTGGCCGGGCTGGCTGTGGTCGTCGGCCTCGGGTCGGCGGTGCGGAGCCGTGTCGGGGCTGACCCGCATCGCGTCGAACAGGCCGATGGAGGGGAGGATCGGCGCGCCGCAGCCCAGGAGGTAGGCCTCGGGGCCGATGGCGGCGCGGATCAGTTCGATGCCCTGGCGGTACGCCGTGAGGGCGTCCACGGAGGCGTGGCGTACGCCGTCCAGTGCGCCCGCGTACAGGAAGTCGACCTTGAAGTAGTCGTAGCCCTCGGCGCGCAGGGTGGTGAAGACCTCGGTGAGGTACGCCGCGGCCTCGGGGTGGGTGGTGTCGAGGACGTACAGGTCGTGGCCCCAGTTGTGGCCGGCGTGGGTGAGGCCGCCGGTCTCGTCGCGCACCAGCCACTCGGGGTGCTCGGCGGCCAGGACGCTGGACGGGTCGACGAGGAAGGGGGCCGTCCAGATGCCGGCACGGCGGCCTCTCGACCGGATCACCTCGGCGATGCCCGCGCGGGAGCGGAAGCGGCCGGAGAGGGTGAGCCAGTCGCCGAGGGCGCTCTGGTAGCCGTCGTCGATCTGGACGACGTCGATGGGGAGGTCGAGGGTGTCCATCGCACGGATGTTCTCGTGGATGTCGTCCTCGGTGACGGAGGTGAAGTACTCGTACCAGGAGCACCAGACGGTGGGAGCCGGGCGGGGGGCCGCGAGGCCGAGGCCCGCCGCCCACTCGCCCAGCACCGTCTGGATGTCCGTGCCGGTCCACTCCTTCACCGGGCCGTCGGCGCTGACCTCGGCGATCCCGTCCCTGACCACCAGGCGGACGGACGGGACCTCGCGCACGGGGTCGGGGGCGGCCCACAGCCGTACCGGTGTGCCGTCACCCGGGTCGAGGGCCAGCAGGCCCTCGCCCTGGAAGGTGCCGTCGGGCACGGTGACCCCTGGGCGGTAGCAGACCGTGGCCCAGTTGTCGTTCGTCGGGCGGTACGGGATCGCGTCGAGGGCGTAGGAGCCGCTGGGGCTCCAGGACTGCCAGCCCTCCTCGTGGACCCGTGCCGTACTGGTGTCCACGGGCACGGAGACCACGTGGGTGAAGGGGTGGTGCACGAAGGGTTCTCTCTCAGAAGTGGCCGGTCAGCCCTTGTTGGCGCCGAGGGTGAGGCCGCTGACGAACTGGCGCTGGAGTGCGAAGTACACGATCAGGGTGGGGATCGCGGTGAGCAGGGCTCC
>NZ_JARGEE010000575.1:0-4723 GCF_033794485.1 Streptomyces sp. MB09-02B | reverse complement strand
AAGTCCTTTTTCTATTTTTTTTCCTGTTTCGTGGGCTTGGAGATGTGTTTAAGAGACAGCCACCGCCGGATGCCAACCCCCCTGCCGAAGCCGGGGCCAGCCCTCGGGGTCCCAGGTCACCGCCTGGATCGCGGTCTCGCGGCCCAAGGTGCAGCGGATGCCGTATGCGGTGTGCAGGGGGCGGGCGGTGAGGTGGCTCAGGAACCACTCACCGGTCGGCGTCCGGACGAGTTCGGCGTGTCCGGCCTTCTGCAGCGGCACCTTCGGGTCGTCCCGGGTCGTCAGGAGCGGCACGTCGTCGAGTTCGTACGGTCCGGTCAGGGCGCGGCTGCGCGCCACCCGCACCCCGTGTTCGACCCCGGTGCCGCCCTCGGCGAGGACCAGGTAGTACCAGCCGTCGCGGATCAGGAGCTTGGGACCCTCGATCAACCGGTCGTGCTGGAGCAGGAGATGAGTGTCGCCGAGCGGACGGAGTGTGGCGCGGTCCAGTTCCGTCAGCACGATCCCGGCGAACCGCTCGCCGCCGGGACGGTGGTCGCTCTGCATGTTCAGCAGCCAGAGCCGGCCCTCGTGGTGGAACAGGGCCGGGTCGAAGCCATGGCTCGCGACCCGTCGGGGCGCGGTCCACTCGCCGTACACCGCCGCGGCCGTACTGACGTACGTGTCGAGGTCGAAGTGGCGCGTGCCGACCGACCGCACGACCGTGTAGACCACCCAGAAGCGTTCGCCGTCCCAGCTCAGCGAAGGCGCCCAGATGCCCGCCGAGTCGGGGACCCCCTGCAGCGAGCCGCCGGGGGCCGCGCCGCGCACATGACCGGCGTACTCCCAGTGCGCCAGGTCCCTGGAGCGGTGCACGGGGATCGTCGGGAACCACTCGAACGAACTGGTCGCCACGTAGTACCACTCGCCGACCCTGATCAGGGAGGGATCGGGGGCGAAGCCACGGATGACCGGATTGCGGGCCACGGTCACGGCCGGGTTCACGTCGGCGGTCATGGTCACGTCCCGGTTCACAGGGGTGGTCACTTGAGCGCTCCCAGCGTCACGCCCGACCGCCAGTAGCGGCGCATCGCGGTCATCATGATCGCCAGCGGGACGATGGAGAGGAGCGCGCCGGTCAGGACCAGGCTGGTCACGTCGATGCCGGACTCGGCGCGCTTGCCCGACCAGTTGTAGAGGCCGAGGTTGAGGGTCCAGTTCTCCTCGCCGCGCAGCACGGTGAGGGGGAGGAAGAAGGCGTTCCAGGTGTTGACGAAGGCGAGCAGGAAGACCGTCGCGCCGCCCGTGGTCATCATCCGCAGCACGATGCTGAAGAAGATCCGCAGCTCACCGGCGCCGTCGATACGGGCCGCCTCCAGCAGTTCGAAGGGGATCGTCGCCTCGGTGTAGACCTTCGCCAGATACACGCTGAACGGGTTGATGAGGCAGGGGATCAGCATCGCCCAGGGAGTGTCGACGAGGCCGATCTTCGAGAACATCAGATACAGCGGGAGGGTGAGCAGGGCGATGGGGATGAGGAAGGAGCCCACCACGGCCCCGAAGACCACGCCCCGCCCGGGAAAGTCGAAGCGCGCCAGGCCGTAACCGGTGGCCAGGGCGATGAACGTGCCGCCGAGGGAGCCGACACCGGCGTACAGGAACGAGTTGGCGGTCCAGCGCAGGAAGATGCCGTCCTCGTAGGTGAACAGCTGGTGCAGGTTGTCCCACAGGTGCATGCCGGAGAACCACAGGCCGTTGCTCTGGTACAGCCCGACCTGGTCCTTCGTGGCGGCGACGATCAGCCACCAGACGGGGAACAGGCTGTACAGGCTGGCCATGATCAGGCCGAGCAGGATGAAGCGCTGGCCGCCGCGCCCGCGTGCGGCGGGGTCGGGACGGGCGATCCGCCGTACGGGAGGCGAGCCAAACCTTCCCGACTCGGCCGACTTGGCCGGCGTTCCGGTGCTGGGGGAGTCGGTGGTGGTCGTGGCCATCAGTCGACCTCCTTCGAGGTCAGCCGGTAGAAGAGGAGGGAGGCGACGCCGAGGATCAGGGCGAGGAGCACCGAGAGGGCGGCGGCGTACTGGTAGTTGCCCGCGTTGAACGCCTGGTTGTAGATGATCATGATGGGGGTGAAGCTGCCGTCGACGGTCTCGGGGGTGATGTTCCGGAACAGCGCCGGTTCGTTGAAGAGCTGCAGCATCTGGATGATCGACAGCAGACCGGTCAGGACCAGCGCCGCGCGCACGAACGGGATCTTGATGCTCAGCGCGATCCGGAGCTCGGAGGCGCCGTCGAGACGGGCCGCCTCGAACAGCTCGCGAGGTACGCCCTGGAGAGCCGAGTAGATGATCACCATGTTGTAGCCGATGCCGTGCCAGGTGAGCAGATTGCCGATGGACGGCCACACCATGGACGGCGCGAAGAAGTTCCAGTCGAACCCGAGGAAGTCGCCCATCGGGGTCAGCGGGCCCACGGCGGGGCTGTACAGATTGATCCACACGATCGCCGCGACCACGCCGGGGATCATGTACGGGACCAGCAGCACGATCCGGAACCGGTTCGCGGCCTTCGCGGTGAGCGCGTCGAGGAACAGCGCCAGGACCAGGCTGACCAGCAGCATGAACGGGATCTGCACGCAGGCGAACAGCACCACCCGCAGGATCGAGCCCATGAACGCCGAGTCGCTCAGCCCCAGCTGGTAGTTGTCGAACCCGGTGAACTCCCGGGTCGCGCCACCGAGGCCGAGCCCGGACCGCTTCTCCTGGAACAGTGACTCGTAGACGGCGTACGCGATGGGCAGCAGGTAGAGGAAGACGAATCCGAGCTGGAAGGGCACCGTGAACGCGGCACCCTTCCAGCGCTGGGAGCGAATCATCGAAGGATGCCTCAGCCCTTGACGTTGATGCCGCGCGACTTCAGGTCCTTGACCGTCCACTCCTGCATGTGCGCGAGCAGGTCGGTGACCTTCTGCTCCTTGCTGACGACCTTGCCCCACTCGCTCTGCAGCTCGGTGAACATGGCGGTCCAGTTGGGGCCGTAGACCCAGTCGGTGGTGACGGTGCCCAGGCTGTCCGTGACGATCTTCTTGGCCGGCTCGTAGTTGCCGCCCAGCAGCTTCTCGGAGATGGCCTCGGCGACGAACGAGTCGCTGTCGGCCAGACCCGGCATCACACCGCTGCCGGTCTCCGGGCTCGCCATCGACTTCACCGCGCCCGGGTCCGTGGACAGCCACAGGGCCGCCTCGGCCGCCTGCTTCTTGTGCTCGCACTGCTCGGTGACCAGGTTCATGCCACCGCTCTGGTTGGTGCCGGCCGGGGTCTTCGCGGCCTCGCCCTTGTACGTCGGCCACGGGGTGAGCGCCCAGTCGCCGAAGGAGTCGGTGAAGTTCTGCACCATGCCGGCCATCTGCCAGGTGGAGATCTGCCGGGTGACCGTGCCGCCCTTGTCGTAGTTGCGCTGCACGGCCGCGTAGTCGGCGAAGGAGAGCTTGGAGTTGAGGTCGCCGTCGATGATCTGCTGGATCACGTCGGCGGCCTTCAGGCTGCCCTCGTCCTGGAAGTTCACCTTCCAGGAGTCGCCGTCGATGGCGTACCAGTGGGCGCCGGCCTGCATGGCCAGCACCTCCAGGGTGCTCGGGTCCTCACCGGCGTAGTTGGTGATGTGGATGCCGTGCTTCTTCAGGACCTTGCCGGCGGCTATGAAGTCGTCCCAGGTGGTCGGCGCCTTCAGGCCGTACTTCTTGAAGACGTCGGTGCGGTAGATCGTGAAGGCGGGTGCCGAGCTGGTGGGGACGCCGTAGACCTTGCCCTGCACCTGGACACCGGCCCACGCGCCGGCGTTGAACTTGTCCGCGCTCGACCCGACGTACTCGGTGATGTCGGCGAGCGCGCCCTGCGACACCCAGGTCGTCACGTACTCGGCGGTGTTCTGCACCAGACAGGGGGCGTTGCCCGCCTTCACCGCGTTGCTGAGCTGCTTCTGCATGGTCAGCTGGTCGGTGACCTTGGTGTACTTGAGCTGGACGTCCTTGTGGGAGGCGTTGAACGACTTGACGAGGGCTTCCTGGCCGTTGGCCCAGCCCCAGAAGGGGAGGGTGACCGGGCCGGTGGCTCCGGAGGAACCGTCGTCGCCCGAGTCCGAACCGCCGCACGCGGCGAGCAGACCTGTCAGCGCCACACTCGCGACGGCGATGCGGGCGAACCTTCTCCGGGGGCTGCTGGAGTTCATCGAACGGCATCCTTCGAGACGTAGACGATCGCGGAAGTGGGGGAGCGAGGGGCGGCTCGGTGGGGCGACTGCGAGCGAGGCGGACCGTCAGCTCGGGTCTCGGGACCCCTGCGGAATGTGTAGTAAACGGTTGCTGTGAAACGTAGGTCGCCGGATCGACTCACGCAAGAGCGCGACGGCAAAATGTTACGCCGGATGGTCACCGGGGTTGCCGGAAGCTGTCGTCCGGTGGCCGCCGGGTGACGGTGAGTACGCAGGTGAGAGGTGTGCCGACCAGGGTGCGGGCGGTCCGGAGGGGGCGCGGGCGACGGTCGAAAACGCGAAAACGTTTACGAAAATGGACGTCATCCGCCAGACCCCGCACACGGAGACGCGGCCGTTCGGGGGCAGTTCTCCGCGGCCGCGGCGGGAGCCCTTGCCCTTATACACCTCTCCGAGCCCAAGGGACAGGCGACAACATCGTATGCCGTTTCCTCCTGAAACAAAAAAAAAAGTAAAAAAACAAAGAGAGAAA
>NZ_JARGEE010000574.1:0-4726 GCF_033794485.1 Streptomyces sp. MB09-02B | reverse complement strand
GTGCCGACGCCCGGCCCGACCACGGCGTACGACACCAGGCCCGCGCCACCGGCCACGACGGCCCCCAGCGTCAGCCAGCCCCTCCGCCTCGGCCCCTGCGGCTCCGATCCGCCCAGCGGCTCCGACGCATGGCTCCTACGGTGACTCAAATGCCCCACCCCTGGATGAACGGTACGAAGTCGCCACCCCTGGCGCAGGGGTGACCCTTCTATTCAGCGCACAGGGCTTCGCGGGCATCGGCATCGGGGGGTGCGGGTGTGGCCTATGTCATGGAGGGGGCGGTGTTCCCGTTTCCGGATGATGTGCGGTCAATGCCCGGGACGGCAGCGGGTGATGCCCGGTCCATGCGTCTGCCGTCGAAGGGAGGTCGAGGGTGGTCGAGGGGCGGTCGAGGTGCGGGTGATGCGCTCTCGACATGCGGGTGATCTCCGGGGACAGGCCGACCGCTGTGACACTTCCGCGAGGCGCGACGCAGATCAGCGTGGGGGCTTGGCGGTGGCCGGGACGGCCCCCGGAAGGCGATCCCGGCACTGACTTGGCACTGTCCCGGACAGTTCGGGGCCAGGGAGGGGAACCTCGGCGCGTGCAGGCGTACGACGGGGAACTGGGGGCGGCCGTCGCGCGGGCCCAGGCCGGGGACGAGGCCGCGTTCGCGGTGGCCTACCGACTCGTGCAGCCCGGGCTGCTGGGGTATCTGCGCGGGATCGTCGGGGACGACGCGGAGGACGTCGCCTCGGACGCCTGGCTGGAGATCGCGCGGGACCTCGGGCGGTTCAAGGGTGACGGGGCGGGCTTCCGGGGCTGGAGCGCGACCATCGCCCGGCACCGGGCCCTGGACCATCTGCGGCGCCAGCGGGTGAGGCCCCGGGCGACCGCGCTGGAGAACGACCTGCTGGAACTGCCGGGCGCGCACAACACCCAGGACCAGGCGCTGGAGAGCCTCTCCACCGAGCAGGCCCTCGCGCTGGTCGCCCGGCTGCCGCGTGACCAGGCCGAGGCCGTGCTGCTGCGCGTGGTCGTCGGCCTCGACGGTCCCGCCGCCGCCCGTGTCCTCGGCAAGCGGCCCGGCGCGGTCCGCACCGCCACCCACCGGGGCCTGAAGCGGCTGGCCCAGCTCCTGCGCAGCGAGGGTGTGACGGATGACGGCCCCCGGACGCTGGGGGAGTCGAGATGACCGACAGCGACGTCGGGACGTACGGCGAGAGGGAAGGGCGCGAGATGCCGTCGGGCAGGACGGAGCCGGACATGAGCGACCGGCCTGACAACGGAGAGCGGCACGACACCTCGCCTGCCTCCGTCCCGCCGCCCCTCGCGTTCCCGGCCGCGCCGCCTCCCGCCCACCGGGACGCCACGCCTTCCGCCTCCCGGGGCGCCCCCTCCGTCGATTCGCTCCTCGCCGCCGCCGTGCGCGCCGGCGCGCCGGCCGACAGCGTGGGGGAGGCGCGGGCCGTGGCCGCCTTCCGGGCCGCGCGGGAGAGCGGGGGCAGGACCGCTCGCACCCGGCGGCGCGACGACTGGCGGCCCAACGCACGGCGCCGCGTCCATCTCTCCGTCCGCACCACCCTGGCCGTCCTGCTGGCCAGCCTCACGCTCGGCGGAGTCGCCTTCGCGGCGATCGGCTCGGCCGCGCGCGGCGACAAGGGCGCCGACCGGGAGTCCGGCAGTTACGAAAACCGGCAACGGCCCGACCGCACCACCAACCGCGCCACCGACGGCACTACCGACGGCGCCCCGACCTGGCCCGGCCCGGCGGACGTCCCGCGTACGGCTCCTTCTGCACCGGACTCCTCGGCCCCGGCCGAGCAGGGCGGTGCGACCCGGAATCCGGACGAGTCCGAGCGGCGGACCGGTCGACAGGACGACGGCAAGGGGATGGAGAACCTCTCACCGGGCGGCGATCGCGCAGGCACCAGCAGGAGCAACAGCACCAGCACCAGCAACAACACCATCAACGGCAATGGCTCCGGCAGTGGCAACGCCACCCCCGACAGCCGACGCGATGCGCCGCAGCCCGCTGAGCCGAAAGGGCCGACCGGGAGTGAGGGCGGTGTCCCTCAGGCCGCCCCGGAGGCCGTTCCGGAGCCGCGTCAGGAGGCCGCGCCGCGATCGAGGCAGGAAGCCCCGAAAACGAAGTGAGGCCGGCGTGCTCGCAAGACCCCCGTACTCGCAAGACACCCGGCCGACTCCGCCGATGGCAACGGTCGGGGCCGCCACCCCCCACAGGAGAGGCCCCGACCGTCGCGCGGCACGGGCCGCGCGGCGACCCGTACTACCTACAGCGCCGCGCCCGCGTTTTCTGTCACACCTCGGCGCATCACGAGTCAGTTGCATGTTCTACGGACATGGACGCCCAACGGTTTCAGGCCGTAACGTGCCATTCGCGCCGGATCGTGGATGGCGGAAGACCACCACAACCATCGACGGCCCGGCACCGCACGGATTCATTGAGGACCACGACAGCGAGAACCCGGTCCGCGAGAGCGGCGCCGGTCGAAGCGCAAAGAGGGGCGCGCGCGGGTGCTGGGGGACGACGCGGAGCTGACCGCCGCGGTGCTTGCGGCACAGGACGGGGACGAGGCCGCGTTCCGGACTGTGTACCGCTCGGTGCACCCACGGCTGCTCGGGTACGTGCGGACGCTGGTCGGTGATCCGGACGCGGAGGACGTCACCTCCGAGTCCTGGCTCCAGATAGCCCGTGACCTGGAGCGGTTCAGCGGTGACGCCGACCGGTTCCGCGGCTGGGCCGCGCGGATCGCCCGCAACCGGGCCCTCGACCACATACGCATGCGGGGCCGCAGGCCCGCGATAGGCGGCGACGAGACCGAGCTGACCGGCAGGGCCGCCGAGTCCGACACGGCCGGCGAGGCGATGGAGGCCCTGGCCACCGGCCGCACGCTCTCGCTCATCGCCCAGCTGCCGCAGGACCAGGCGGAGGCGGTGGTGCTGCGGGTCGTGGTCGGCCTCGACGCGAAGACCGCCGCTGCGACCCTGGGCAAGCGCGCGGGAGCCGTACGGACGGCCGCGCACCGGGGTCTGAAGCGGCTCGCCGAACTGATCGGGGAGAATCCGGAGACGGCCGCCGAGGCCGACCCGGAGTCCGGCGATCCGCTGGACGCCGTACCCCCACCGAGAGAACCGCGCGCACGCGCGGCTTCGTCCGCCGGTGTGACGCATACGCGTTGGCGGACGCAGAAGGATGTGTGATGGCCGACGAGCAGTACAGGTGGCTCAACCGCGACGCCGCGGAGCGGCTGCTGCGTGGGGAGCCGCTCGAAGCCGTCGACGCCGACACCCGTGACCGTGCCGCCCGGCTGGCCGAGGCGCTCGACGCGCTGACCGCCGAGATCGCTCCGGTGTCCTCCGGGGGTGCCGAACTCCCCGGCGAGGAAGCCGCGTTGGCTGCCTTCCGCAGCGCGCGAACAGCCCGCACGCCCGACCCGGCGGCCTCCGCCGCTCCCGCCACCTCGGCCACTTTCGCCGCCTCGGCCCCTTCCGTCCTCTCGCCCGACGACGGGCGGGTCGCGGAGCCCGGCCGTGGCAGCCGTGCGCACACCTCCGCCGCCCCTGCCGCCGACGCGGGGCTCGTCCACCTCGGACGTCCCGGGCGCCCGGCCGCCGGGGCGGGCGGACGCCGGGCCCGTTGGGGCCGGCCGGCGCGGTTCGGGCTGGTCGCGGCCGTGGCCGCCGGCATGCTCGGCGGGGTCACGGTGATGGTCGGCGGCGGCGTGCTGACCGCGTTCCGCGACGGCGAACCGGAACCCTCCGCCACCGTCTCCGCCGACCGGTCGCCGGACCGGCCGCTGCTGTCGCCGTCGCCGGACCCGAAGGGCGGCGACGGACGACGAGGAGCGTGGGGCGACGCGCGACCTCGTGTGACCCCGGACGACTCCTCGGAGAGTGACGGCCCCTCCGGTGAGGCCACCGACGGCACCGACGAGGACGAACGGACAGGCGACACCGGGCAGAAGGGCACCACCACCCCCGAGTGGTGGAACAAGGTCCTCGCCGCCTGCCGTGACGTTCGTGACGGCAAGGGCCTGGATGCCGAGCGTCGGCGCGACCTGGAGGACGCGGCGGGCGGCAAGGGCAGGGGGCAGCTGAAGCGGTACTGCGAGGGCGTTCTGGCCGGCGGTTCCGACTACCCCGGCACGAAGAGGCGGCCGGGCACGGGCACCGGGACGGGCAAGGGCACCGGGAGCGGGTCCGGTACGGCGGACTCCGGTGACTCCACCGGCCCGGGCGGCGGCGACGACAACCCGCGGTCCGGCGGCGACTCCGACGAGGACGACGACGCCCACCACGGCAAGGGCCGCGGCGGGAACGGCGACGGCAAGGGCAAGAACCGCCCCGGGAACGGCAAGGGCCACGGCAAGGGCTATGGCAACGGCGGCAAGGGCCACGGCAACAAGGGCGGCAAGGGGAACAAGGGCGGCAAGGGCAACGGGGGCAACGGCCACCGGAGTCAGCTCGCCGCGGCGGCGCGGGTCGATGTCGCCGTCCGCATCAACCCCTCCTGACCTGCGCTTCCGCATCTGTTACGAATTCTTTCGCGGAACGGGTAACACTTTTGGCCGCCCCGGCGCAGTAGTGAGTGAGCCGACTGGTCATCGGCCGTCGCACAGAGCCGGGGTTCCCCCCGTACCTACGGCTCGTGCACCTCGGCGCGGGCGGGACACGTTCCCCCGGTCCCGCCCGCGCCGAGGTGCACGAGCCGTAGGTACGGGGG
>NZ_JARGEE010000573.1:0-4740 GCF_033794485.1 Streptomyces sp. MB09-02B | reverse complement strand
ACCCCGCCCTCCCCCGGAGGGCCGTGGCATTCCGGGACCACCGCTTCATCCCCCGTTCACCGGCCCACACAAGGAACGTTGGGTTCCGCGGAGCACCCTCCCCTTGTGAGACGAATCGCAGGAATCGTCCTCGCGGTCCTGCTGATCGGCGGCGTGGTGGCAGCCGTCGTGGCGGGCCGACAGACCGAGGACACGGGCACGGCAACGAAGACCGTGCGAGGCGTGATCGGGTCGGAGAAGGCGGAGTTCTTCGCCGACCCGGAGGTGGTGAAGGCCCTGGCCGCCCAGGGCTACACCGTGAAGACGGAGACGTCGGGATCCTGGGCCATGGAGGGCCTCGATCCGAAGGGGTACGACTTCGCGTTCCCGTCCAGCAAGGCGCCCGCCGACGAGCTGGCCGAGAAGTACGGCGTACGCGAGCCGCTGCCCCGCCCCTTCTACTCGCCCCTCGTCGTGGTCGCCCACCGGGGCGCCGCCGAGGTGCTGCGGGACAACCGGCTGGCCACCCTAGAAGAGGACCGGGGCGTCCTCGACATGGGCGCGTACCTGAAGGCCACCGAGGACGGGCGGACGTGGCAGGACCTCAAGGGGGCCGACAGGTACGGGGAGTTGAGGGGGCTCCTCTACATCGCCACCACCGACCCGACCACCTCCAACTCTGGCGCGCTCTACCTCGCCGCCGCCTCCGACGTCGCCAACGGCGGACGGGTGGTCGCGGACAAGGACGACCTGGACCGCACCGCGCCCCTCCTGCGCGAGCTGATCAGCGTGCAGGGCGCCCAGCAGCCGAGCACCGACGCGGCGTTCCGCGACTTCGTCAGCGGGGTCGGCAATCCGCTCGTCCTGGTCTACGAGTCGCAGGTCGCCGCCCTGCTGGCGGAGGGCGGGAGCGTCGACGACCTGGTCGTCCTCTACCCGGACACCACCGTGTTCAGCGACCACACCGTCGTACCGGTCACGGACGAGGGGCGTGCTCTCGGCGAACTCCTCGGCAGCGACCCGAGGTTGCGCGAGCTGGCCGCCCGGCACGGGTTCCGGCCGCAGGGCGCGGCCACCGAGTTCACGGCGGCGATCGCCGACCACACCACCTACCTGATGCGGAAGCTGACGGTCCGACAGGCGCCCGTGCCCACCTCCGAGGTGCTGCACGAGATGGCGCGCCGGGCCAGTGGCCAGTAGGACGACGGGGGACACCACACATGAACATCGACAACAGCGACACCGACGGCCACGGCGCCTTCACCCTCACCCCTCCCGAGCCGGTCGCGGCCGTCCCCCGGGACAGGGCCGGCGGACTCGTGCCGGTCGAGGAGTCCGTACGGACGGACATCGCCCGCAAGGCCGAGGAGTACGTACGGGGGCTCGCCGCCCTCGACGCCCGCTCGCCGGAGTTCGCCGGCCGGGTCGGGGAGATCACCGCGCTCGGCGCGGGCGAGATGCGGAGCGCCGCCGCGCAGTCCAACCGGATGCTGGAGCGGACCGTGCGCAGCCTGCCCGGCAAGGGCGGCGACGCGCAGTCGCAGGTCGCGGGCTCGCTCGTGGAGCTCCGGCGGGTGGTGGAGGATCTCGACCCGCGTGATCTGCCGGCGAGCAAGGGACGCAAGCTGCTGTCCCGGCTGCCGGGCGGCAACAGGCTGCGCGACCACGTCGCCAAGTACGCCTCCGCGCAGGGGACGTTGAACAAGATCGTCGGTTCCCTGCGGGGCGGACAGGACGAACTGCGGCGCGACAACGCCGCGTTGCAGACCGAGCGCATCCGGCTCTGGGAGACCATGGGCAAGCTCCAGGAGTACGTCGTCCTGACGGAGGCCCTGGACACGGCCGTCGAGGCACACATCGAGACCCACCTCGACGCGGCCGATCCGCACCAGGGCGACACGCTCCGCGCCGACGTGCTCTTCCCCGTGCGGCAGAAGCACCAGGACCTGCTCACGCAGCTGGCCGTCTGCGCCCAGGGCTATCTGGCCATGGACGTCGTACGGCGCAACAACGAGGAGCTGATCAAGGGCGTCGACCGGGCCGCGACGACCACGGTCTCCGCGCTGCGCATCTCCGTGATGCTCGCCTCCGCCCTGGACAACCAGAAGAAGGTCGTCGACCAGGTCAACGCGTTGCGCGGCACGACGGAGGACCTGATCCGGGGGAACGCGGAGATGCTCGCCACCCAGAGCGGCGAGATCCAGCGCATCGCCGCCGACCCGGCCGTCGGCGCGGAGACCCTCCGCTCGGCGTTCCAGCAGATCTACCGCACCCTCGACGCGATCGACACGTACAAGGTCCAGGCGACGGAGGCCATGGCCGCGACCGTCGAGTCCCTGACCTCCGAACTCCAGCACGCGACACGGTACTTGGAACGGAGCCGGAGTCAGGGCGCACTGGAAGGCGGTGGGCTCGCATGAGAGTGCGTACGACGGCGGGGATCGCCCTGACGGCCGTGGCCGCCCTGCTGGTGACCGCCTGCACCGCCGCGGACCACGGGTCACCCGACCCCGCCGAGGCGACCACGTACGTCCCCGGCACCCTCCGCGTCCTCGCCTCCAGTGAACTGGCCGACATGAAGCCGGTGTTGGCGCAGGTGGAGAAGGACACCGGGATCCGGGTCCGGCCCACCTACCTGGGCACCCTCGACGCCGTCGAGCTGCTCGCCGAGGGGCGGGCGAAGGGTTCGTACGACGCGGTGTGGCTGTCCTCCAACGACTCTCTGCGGCTGCGTCCGGAGGCGGCGAAGCAGGTCGTGTCGGAGACCCCGGTGATGTCCAGCCCGGTCGCGATCGGCGTGCGGAACGCGACCGTGGCGAAGCTGCGCTGGAAGCCGGGGGACGTCACCTGGTCGGACGTCGAGCAGGCCGTGGCGGACGGGAGACTGACGTACGGCATGACCGACCCGTCCCGCTCCCACTCCGGTTTCGCCACGCTCGTCTCGGTCGCGTCGGCCCTCTCCGACGCCCAGTCCGCGCTCACCGACGCGGACGTGGCGCGGGCGATGCCCCGGCTGAAGGAGTTCTTCGCGGGGCAGAAGCTGACCTCGGGGTCGTCGGGCTGGCTCGCGGCGGCGTACGACCGGCGCGGGGACGTCGACGCGCTGCTCAACTACGAGTCTGTGTTGGAGTCGCGCGAGGACCTGACGGTGATCCGGCCGCGCGACGGCGTCGTCACCGCCGACTACCCGCTCTCCTCCCTCGCCTCCACCGGCCAGGAGGTCCGCGACGACGTACGCCGGCTCTCGGACGCCCTGCGCACCCCGGACGTCCAGCGGCTGATCACCGAGCGGACGCTGCGCCGCCCGGTCGTCGCCTCCGTGCCGCCCGCGGCCGGCCTCGACACCACCCGCCGCCGTGAACTCCCCTTCCCCGGCAGCCGTTCCGTCGCCGACGGTCTGCTCGACGCGTACGAGAACGAGCTGCGCCGCCCGTCGCGGACCGTGTACGTCCTGGACACCTCGGGCTCGATGGAGGGCGACCGGCTCGACCGGCTGAAGACCGCGCTCACCGAGCTGACCGGCGACTTCCGGGACCGGGAGGAGGTCACACTGATGCCGTTCGGGTCGGACGTGAAGAGCGTGCGGACGCATGTCGTACGGCCCGAGGATCCGAAGGCCGGGCTCGACGGCATCCGGGCCGACACCCGGGAACTGTCGGCCGGCGGCGACACCGCCATCTACACCTCGCTGCGGAAGGCGTACGAGCATCTCGGCAGCGGCGACCGGGACACCTTCACCTCGATCGTGCTGATGACGGACGGCGAGAACACGGAAGGCGCGAGCCCCGCCGACTTCGAAGCGTTCTACGACCGGCTGCCTGCCGGCCAACGGCAGATCCCCGTCTTCCCGATCCTCTTCGGCGACTCCGACCGGGACGAGCTGGAACACATCGCCGACCTGACCGGCGGCCGCCTCTTCGACGCCCAGCGGGGCTCGCTGGACGGCGCCTTCGAGGAGATCCGTGGCTACCAGTAGATTCCTGGCGTACGTCGAGTCCCGCAAGAACCTCACGGGCGGCGCCCTCGGGCTCGCCGGGCTCGGGCTGACCTTCGCGGGGGTCGCGGGGCCGTACTGGCCGGTCGTGGTCGTCGGGCTGTACGGCGCGGGTGCGCTGATCGCGCCGCCGGAGCGGGTGGCGCCGCCGGACTTCCCGGATCCGTCCTCCCAACTGGACGAGGTGCGGGGTGACTTCGGCACGTTGCGTACGTACCTCGCCGACATCGAGCTGCCGCCCGCCGCGGCCGGCCGGCTCACCGAGCTGACCGAACTACTCACGGCCCTGCTCGATCCCGGCTGGGTCGCCGAGGTCCTGGCCCACGACCCCGAGGGCGTCCACGCCCTGTCCCGGGCCGTCCGTCAGGACGTCCCCGAGGCCGTCGACACGTTCGTCCGCACCCGCTGGTGGACCCGCCTGACCCCGGGCACGGAACCGCCGGAGCGACATCTTGAGCACCAACTCGGTTTGCTGCAGGAGGAGTTGGTCCGCCTGGCGACCGCCCTGCGCGACACGGAGGCGCGCCGACAGGAGTCCCACACGCGCTATTTGGAGGACCGGGCGGGGTGAGGGGCGCCCAGTAGCTCGGGGGTGCGGGTGCGTTGGCGAGTGCGGGTCCGGTGGGGCTGCTCGCGCAGTTCCCCGCGCCCCTACAAAGACCAGGCCCTGCGGGCCTGAAAGGCGACGGGGCTGCGGGATTGAAAAGCACGGGGCGCAGCCCCTGCTTTCAGGGGCGCGGGGAACTGCGCGAGAAGCCCCACCCACC
>NZ_JARGEE010000572.1:0-4751 GCF_033794485.1 Streptomyces sp. MB09-02B | reverse complement strand
GGGTGACGGTGACGTACGGGTGGTTCCCGCCGAGCGTCCGCACGCTCTGCCGCTGCCGGGACTTCGGCAGGGTGAAGTCGCTGTCCTTGGTGAGGACCAGCGTCCCGGTGCCGCGCACGGTGAGCGTGCCGGTGCCGCTGAACACACCGTCGTACGTGGTCGTCCCGGACGGCACGGTCACCACCGTGTCCCCGGCGAGCGTGACGTTCCGCCCGGCCAGGACGTCGGCGGTCACATCGCGCGGGCCGACGGCGGTCGCGGTCGGGGCGCCGAGCAGCAGGGCGGTGACCGCCAGGGCTCCGGCGGCCGACGCTGTCTTGTGGATATGGGTGCGCACGTCATGGGAGACGGTCCGGGGGCGGTACCGATAACAGAAATCTCTCCGGGACCCCGGATCCCGTCCCCGTGAGCTTTTTGTTCGTCTCGCGCAACCCGTTGACCTCCCCGTAACACGCCCTTACCTTTTCGGCGTTCGCAATGAAAGATCTTGTGCGATATGTCGAACATTTCTGTTTCCTTTTGTTCCCCCCTCCGAGAGGAAGCCACCGTCACATGGGTCGCGACCACACTGTCCCCGAGCCCCCGAACCGCCGGCTGCTCCTGAAGGGCGCCCTGGCCGCCGGCGCCCTCACCACGATGTCCGTGACCGCCGCGCACGCGGCCGGTTCCCGGCACGCGGCGAAGCCGCCGTACGTCAACCCGCTGGTCCGCAACCGCGCCGACCCGCACATCAACCGGCACACCGACGGCTTCTACTACTTCACGGCGACCGCGCCCGAGTACGACCGGATCATCCTGCGCAGGTCCCGCACCCTGCGTGGTCTGTCCACGGCCGCCGAGTCCGTGATCTGGCGCAAGCACGCCTCGGGCGTGATGGGCGCGCACATCTGGGCGCCCGAGATCCACCGCATCGACGGCAAGTGGTACATCTACTTCGCCTCCGCGCCCGCCGAGGACATCTGGGCGATCCGCATCTGGGTCCTGGAGAACTCCCACCCGAACCCCTTCAAGGGCACCTGGGTCGAGCGCGGCCAGCTGAAGACGGCCTGGGAGACCTTCTCCCTGGACGCCACCACCTTCACCCACCGGGGCTCCCGCTACCTCGCGTGGGCGCAGCACGAGCCCGGGATGAACAACAACACGGCGGTCTGGCTGTCGAGGATGGCCGACCCGCTGACCCTGACGGGACCTCAGGTGCGGCTCACCACACCCGAGTTGGACTGGGAGGTCATCGGCTTCAAGGTCAACGAGGGTCCGTCGGTCATCAAGCGCGACGGCCGGCTCTTCATGACCTACTCGGCCAGCGCGACCGACTCCCACTACTGCATGGGCCTGCTGACCGTCGACGCGGACGCCGACCTCATGAACCCCGCCAACTGGTCGAAGTCCCCCACACCGGTCTTCACCAGCAACGACACCACCAAGCAGTACGGGCCGGGCCACAACAGCTTCACCGTCGCCGAGGACGGGTGCACCGACGTCCTCGTCTACCACGCCCGCCAGTACAAGGACATCGTCGGCGACCCCCTCAACGACCCCAACCGCCACACCCGCATCCAGCGTCTCGGCTGGAAGCCCGACGGCACCCCCGACTTCGGCGTCCCGGTCGCCGACACACCCACGAAGGGAAGCTGACATGAGACGCGCGTACGCGCTCCTGCTCACCCTCTGCCTGGCCCTGGCGGGCGCGCTCGTCACCGCCGGCCCGGCCCAGGCCGCGCCCCAGACCGTCCCCAACGGCACCCAGTTCAAGGACACCTCCGGCAACCCCCTGCACGCCCACGGCGGCGGGGTCATCAAGGTCGGCTCGTACTACTACTGGTTCGGCGAGCACCGGAACTCCGACAACACCTTCCGCTACGTGTCGGCCTACCGCTCCACGGACCTGAAGAGCTGGGAGTTCCGCAACAACGTCCTGACCGAGGCCACCGACCCCGAGCTGGCGACCGCCAACATCGAGCGGCCGAAGGTCATGTACAACGCGGCCACCGGCAAGTACGTGATGTGGATGCACAAGGAGAACGGCGTCGACTACAGCGAGGCCCGCGCGGCCGTCGCCGTCTCCGACACCGTCGACGGCGACTACACCTGGCGGGGCAGCTTCCGCCCGCTCGGCACCCACATGTCCCGTGACATCACCACCTTCGTGGACACCGACGGCACCGGCTACATGATCTCGGCCGCCCGCGAGAACTACGACCTGCAGATCTACCGCCTCACCGCCGACTACACCGGCATCGCCGCCCTCGTCGCCGACCCCTGGCACGGCGGCCACCGCGAGGCCCCGGCCCTGTTCAAGCGGGGCAACGTCTACTTCATGCTGACCTCGGGCGCCACCGGCTGGAACCCCAACCAGCAGCAGTACGCCACCGCCACCAGCATCGCGGGCCCCTGGACCGCCATGGCCAACGTCGGCGACTCCACGACCTTCGGTTCACAGACCGCGTACGTCCTGCCCGTGCAGGGCACCTCGACCACCTCGTACCTCTACATGGGCGACCGCTGGGGCAACTCCTTCGGCGGCACGGTCAACGACTCACGCTACGTCTGGCTGCCGCTGACCTTCCCGACCTCGACCACCATGTCCATGTCCTGGTCGCCGGAGGTCACGATCGACACCGCCACGGGCACGATCAGCGGCGCGAGCGCCACCTACAACACGCTGATCGCCCGCCACTCGTCCAAGTGCGCCGACGTCACCAGCCAGTCGCAGTGGGCGGGCGCCCAGATCAAGCAGTACGCCTGCAACGGCGGCAACAACCAGAAGTACTGGTTCAAGTCCGTCGGCGGCGGCTACTACCAGCTGACGACCCGGCACAGCTCCCTGTGCGTCCAGGAGAACGCCAACACCGTCACGCAGGAGAACTGCAACTCCTCCTCCACCGCCCAGCAGTGGTCGCTCACCACCACCGGCTCCTACGTGAACATCAAGTCCCGAGCGACGGGCGAGTGCCTGGACGTGAACGGCGCGTCCACCGCCGACGGTGCCGCCGTCATCACGTACACGTGCAACAACGGCACCAACCAGCAGTGGACGCGCGGAACATGACGATGGGTCAGCTCAGCAGGTCGATCGCGTCGATCGCCGTTCCCGCACTGAGGTAGGAGGTCGTCCCCGAACCGCTCACCACGTTGATCTTCAGCACGTTGTACTGACTCGTGTCCGTCAGCCAGGCGGACGCCGGGACGCTGTAGGTGAACGTGTGGTTGTTGCCCCGGTAGGACCCGTTGGTCAGGGACCGCGTGTTCGGCTGGGTGGGCGGGGAGGGGATCGCCGAGGTCCAGGTGTCGTTCACGACGACCTGCGGCCGGCCGTTGGCGTAGGCCGTCGTCACCCCGATGCGCAGGGTGTGGGCGGCGGCGGCCTGCGCGGCGGTCAGCCGGAAGTAGACGAGGAGACCGCTGTTCACGTCCTTCCAGAGGTAGCAGGGGAAGGCCGAGGTCTCGCTCCCGCTGCCGATCACCACGTTGCCGGTCCAGGCGGCCGCCCGGGTGTCCGACGGATGCGCGTACGTCATCAGGTCGGCGTTCTTGAACCCGCTCGGCGTGCCGTTCCAGTCGTTGATCCGCCAGATCGCGGACGCGTTCGACGGATCGTTGGTGGACGGGATCGCGAACGAGTTCAGCGTCGTCGTCCCGCCCGCCGTGACCGTCACCGAGGTCGTGTACACCGCCAGCTCACCCTTGAAGACCGTGAGGGTGTACGTCCCCGGGAGCACCCCGGAGACGGAGAAGAAGCCGTCCGAAGCCCGTGCCGAACCCCAGTACTGCGCCGAGGAGTTGGCGAGCCCCACCGTGTACGCGTACGCCGTGTTCCGCCCGGTGATGCCGACGCCCGCCACACGGCCCCGGCCGCCCGCGGAGACGTATCCGGACAGGCCGAGCGAGTCCGCCCACGAGGTGGTCAGGGTGCCCGGGAACAGCGACGTGGAGGGCGCCCCGCCGTCCGTGAACGCGATGACGTACGGGCCCTGGAGGCCGAACCGCTGCTCTTCGGTCTGGTTCTGGCCGTAGTACAGGATCTCGTAGAGGCCGCCGCCGTCCGCGCTCTGGTGGCGCAGCAGGGAGCGGTAGAACGGGCCGCCGGAGGCCTTCTCGTGGTTGCTGCGGACCACCCACAGGCCGACACCGTTCGCCGACCAGCCGACGTAGTCGTAGTCCATGACCCGGAGTCTGGAGAAGTGCTTCGAGCGGGTCTGGCCGTCGGACTTCCTGAACACGTCCGAGGCTTCGATGGTGGTGGGCGCGTAGGTGTAGGAGTCGGGCTGGTCGTTGAGGAACAGGCCCGCCTTCACCCGCACGATGAAGCGGGTCGCGGAGACCGAGGTGTCGGCCTTGTTGGTCCACAGGTAGACGTTGTTCTCGCCGCTGCGGGCCGCGTAGTAGTGCCTCAGCGTGCCGTAGGCGACGGAGACGAGGATCGTCGAGCCGGACTGCCTGATGGTGACGGTGGAGGTCCCGAGGCCGGACTCGATGTGCGAGTTCATGCCGCCGTAGCCCTGGTACTCCACGCCCTGGTAGACCAGCGAGGACAGGTCGCCGTTGCTCTTCCTGACCTTGAACACCAGGTTCGCGCCGGTGTCGATCACGTAGTGGGTGCCGTCGTCGGTGTAGCCGAAGGTCGCGGCGCGGGCGGTGCCGGCCAGCGGACCGGCGAGCGCGGCGCCGGCGGCGGTGGCGGCGGTGCCGACGACGAAGCCGCGTCGGCACAGCGTCGTGCGGCCGAGCGTCGTGCGGCCGAGCGTCGTGGG
>NZ_JARGEE010000571.1:0-4784 GCF_033794485.1 Streptomyces sp. MB09-02B | reverse complement strand
TTATAAGATGTCACCCGCACGTCCTTCACTTCACGCACTCCCTTTCAGGTCCTCCTCCACCTCGTGCCCTCCATCCCACAGGAGGTTGTCCGTCATGGTCTCCGCCGGAATGCCGCCCTCCGGGACGGTCGAACTCGCCGACCCCCGAACCCTGCTCGCCCACCACCCGCTCGACCCGGCCGCCCGCGCCTGGCTCGACGAGGCCGTGGCCCGTGTCACCGAGCGCCCCGCCGCCGTACGCACGCTGTTCCCCGCCGCCCGGAGACGCTGCGGGCGTGCCCGGCTGGACGCGCGCTGGACCGTCGACGAGGCCGCCCGCGCCGTCCTGCTCACCGCGCTGCCGCTGGACGGACAGCCGCTCGCCGACGAACTGGCGGGACTGCACCGCCACGGCGACCCGGCCGAACAGCGGGCGGTCCTGCGGACCCTGCCGCTGCTCGCCGCCGAGGACAGCGGCGACGCGGCCCGGGAACCCCTCGGCGACCTCGCGCTGCCGCTCGTCCGAGAGGCCCTGCGGGGCAACGACAGCGGCATCATCGAGGCGGCCCTCGGCCCGTACGGGGCCGCCCGGCTGCCGGACGCCGAGTACCGGCAGGCCGTACTGAAGTGCGTGTTCCACGAGATCCCACTGGCCCGGATCGACGGGCTCCCCGCCCGCGCCGACGCCGAACTCGCGCGGATGCTGGCCGACTTCGCGCACGAGCGGGTCGCCGCCGGGCGTGACGTACCGGCGGACATCTGGCCCGTCGTCCTCCCCTTCCCCGCCGCCGACCGGCTCACCGACGGACTCACCGCCGAGACGCGGGCTGCCGCGCCCGAGCGCAGAGAGACCGCCGAGCGGGCCCTGGCGGCGCTCCACGGGTTCACGGTCCCTCCACGACACCGCCCTCCCACGACCCTGCCCTCATGACCCCGCCCTCCCGTAGCCGGGCATCCCGTAGGCACGGCATCCCGCAGCCACCGCAGCCCCCCGACCGTGGCAACTCGTGACCACGGCGGTCTTCCGTAACCGCCGCCTCGCCACAGCCACCGCCCCCCTCCCACGGACACGGCCACCGCATGGTCACCGTGTCCTCCCTCCAGCCGCCTCCACCCATCGTCACCGCCCCGGCCACGGTCGGCGCGGCTCACCGGACCACTCGAGGAGAAGGCCTGCCGTGCGCATCTTCGACCCCCACATCCACATGACCTCCCGCACCACCGACGACTACGAGGCGATGCACGCGGCCGGAGTGCGCGCCGTCGTCGAACCGGCGTTCTGGCTGGGCCAGCCCCGCACCTCGCCCGAGAGCTTCTACGACTACTTCGACGCACTGCTCGGCTGGGAGCCCTACCGGGCCGCCCAGTTCGGCATCCAGCACTTCTGCACCATCGCCCTCAACCCCAAGGAGGCCAACGACCCGCGCTGCCGGCCCGTGCTGGACGAACTACCCCGCTACCTCGCCAAGGACCGCGTGGTCGCGGTCGGCGAGATCGGCTACGACTCCATGACGCCGGAGGAGGACGAGGCCCTCGCGCTCCAGCTCCAGCTCGCGATCGAGCACGAACTGCCCGCCCTCGTGCACACCCCGCACCGCGACAAGGCCACCGGCACCCGCCGGACCCTGGACGTCGTACGGGAGTCGGGCATCGCCCCCGAACTCGTCGTCCTCGACCACCTCAACGAGCTGACCGTCGGCATGGTCCTCGACAGTGGCTGCTGGGCGGGGTTCTCGATCTACCCGAGGACCAAGATGAGCGAGGACCGCATGGTGACCATCCTCCAGGAACACGGCACCGAGCGCGTCCTCGTCAACTCGGCCGCCGACTGGGGGCGTTCGGACCCCCTCAAGACCCGGAAGACCGCCGACGCCATGCTCGCCGCCGGTTTCGACGACGACACCGTCGACCGGGTGCTGTGGCGCAACCCTGTCGCGTTCTACGGCCAGAGCGGACGGCTGGACCTCGACGAGCCCAAGCCGGACGAGGAGTCGAGCTTCCAGGGCAACTCCGTCCGGCGCGGCGGGGAGTGAGGGGCCACCCATGCGCTTTCGGCACTCCGACGGCACCACCGTCCACCTCGGCTACTGCAGCAACGTCCACCAGGCGGAGGACCTCGACGGTGTCCTCGCCCAGCTCGCCGACCACGCCGAACCGGTGCGGGAGCGGCTGGGCGTCGACCGGCTGGGCATCGGGCTCTGGCTCGCCCGGGGCGTCGTCGCCCGACTCACCCGCGAGCCGGGCGAGTTGGGACGCCTGAAGAGCGAACTCGCCGCCCGGGGCCTGGAGACCGTCACCCTCAACGCCTTCCCCTACGCCGGGTTCCACCGCGACGTGGTCAAGAAGGACGTCTACCTCCCCGACTGGGCGGACGAGGCCCGGCTGAGCCACACCCTCGACTGCGCCCGAGTCCTCGCCGCGCTCCTCCCCGACGACGCGGAGCGCGGCAGCGTCTCCACCCTGCCGCTGGCCTGGCGCACGCCCTGGCCGCCGGACCGCTCCGACACCGCCCGCCGCGCCCTGGACCGGCTCGCCGCCGGGCTCGCCACGATCGAGTCGGACACAGGCCGTCGCGTCCGCGTCGGCTTCGAGCCGGAGCCCGGCTGCGTCGTCGAGACCACCGCCCAAGCCGTACGGGAGCTGCGCGGCCTCGACCCCGAACGGCTCGGCGTCTGCCTCGACGCCTGCCACCTCGCCGTGCAGTTCGAGGAACCCGGCGCGGCCCTGCGCCGCCTGGCCGAGGCCGGGCTGCCGGTGGTCAAGCTCCAGGCGTCCTGCGCGATCGAGGCCGCCGACCCGTCCGACCCCGCCGCCCG
Source organism: Streptomyces sp. MB09-02B (assembly GCF_033794485.1). Lineage (NCBI taxonomy): Bacteria > Bacillati > Actinomycetota > Actinomycetes > Kitasatosporales > Streptomycetaceae > Streptomyces > Streptomyces sp. MB09-02B. The sequence continues at coordinate 1,989 of NZ_JARGEE010000571.1, read as the reverse complement.
CGCGGCCCTGCACCGCCTTGCGGAACCCCGCTTCCTGCACCAGACACGCACGGCGGCGATCGCGGGGACGGGCGGGGAGCCGCGTACGTCGGAGGAGCGCACGGCGGCCGAGGAGTCGGGCCGCGAAGACCAGCGGGGGGAGCCGGAGGTGCGGGGTGTCGACGATCTGCCGCACGCGTTGGACGGCGGTCTGCCCACGGACACCGGCCCCTGGCGCGTTCACTTCCACGCCCCGCTGCACGCCGACCCCGAACCGCCGCTGCGCACCACCGCCGAACAGCTGGGCCACGTCCTGACCGAACTCCTCGGCGCGCCCGCTGCCGCCTGCGACCACATCGAGGTCGAGACCTACACCTGGTCCGTCCTCCCCGAACAGCCCACCGACCTGCCGGGCGGCATCGCCGCCGAACTCGCCTGGGCCCGCGACCGGTTGACCGGCCTCGGCCTCAAGGACGACCGATGACGAGCCCGCGACCGCCCCACCGGGGAGCCTCCGACCGGCCCCGGCCCCGGCCCCCCTTCAAGGAGAACCAGCGATGAGCCCTCGACCCGGCATCAAGGAGCACCGGCGATGAACACCCGACCCCACCGGCTCGTCGTTCTCGACATCGTCGGTCTCACCCCGAAGCTGCTCGCGCACATGCCCGCCGTGGCCGCCCTCGGCGAGCGCGGCTTCAAGGCCCGGCTCGACCCCGTCCTGCCCGCCGTGACCTGCACGGTCCAGTCCACGTTCCTCACCGGCGAACCACCCGCCGGGCACGGCGCGGTCGCCAACGGCTGGTACTTCCGCGACCTCGGCGAGGTGCTGCTGTGGCGCCAGCACAACGCGCTCGTCGGCGGCGAGAAGATCTGGGAGACCGCCCGCAGGACCGACCCGGACTACAAAGTCGCCAACATCTGCTGGTGGTACGCGATGGGCGCGGACGTCGACCTCACCGTCACCCCGCGCCCGGTCTACTACTCCGACGGCCGCAAGGAACCCGACTGCTACACCTGGCCGCCGTCCCTGCACGACGAACTCACCGACCGCCTGGGCCCGTTCCCCCTGTTCACCTACTGGGGCCCCAACGCCGGCATGCCCTCCACCCAGTGGATCCTGGGCGCCGCCCGCCAGGTCTTCGACGAGCACGACCCGGACCTCACCCTCGTCTACCTCCCCCAACTCGACTATGAGCCGCAGCGATCCGGCCCGGACGCACCCGCCACGATCCGAGCCGCCCGGCAACTCGACGACGCGCTGCGCCCGTTGCTCGACCACTTCCTGCGCGAGGGCGCCACGGTGGTCGCGCTCAGCGAGTACGGCATCACACCCGTCTCCCGCCCCGTGGACATCAACCGCGCCCTGCGCCGGGCCGGTCTGCTCCAGGTGCACACCCAGGACGGCATGGAGTACCTCGACCCCTGGACCTCACGGGCCTTCGCGGTCGCCGACCACCAGGTGGCCCATGTCTACGTACGGGACCCGGCCGACACCGCGGAGGTCGCCAAGCTCCTCACCGAACTCGACGGCGTGGACGAGGTGTTGGACGCCGAAGGCAAAGCCGCGCACGGCCTGGACCACGAACGCTCCGGCGAACTCGTCGCGGTCGCCGACCCGGACGCCTGGTTCACGTACTACTACTGGCTCGACGACGAGCGCGCCCCCGACTTCGCCCGCCAGGTCGAGATCCACCGCAAGCCCGGCTACGACCCGGCCGAGCTGCTCTACGACGAGACCGTCCCGGCGGTGAAGCTGCGCGCCGTCGGTCAGGTCGCCCGCAAGAAGCTGGGCTTCCGCTACCGCATCAGCACGGTGCCGCTGAACCCCGCAGGCGTACGCGGCAGCCACGGCCGCCTCCCCGCCGACCCCGACGACGGTCCCGTCCTGCTCTGCTCCGCGAGCGAGCCGGCCCGGGAGGCGTACGCCGCCACCGAGATCAAGTCCCTGCTGCTGGGCCTCGCGGGCCTGACGGAAGAGGAGCCGCACGCATGACCACCCACCCTCCGCTC
>NZ_JARGEE010000570.1:0-4842 GCF_033794485.1 Streptomyces sp. MB09-02B | reverse complement strand
CATTGTTTTTTTTGAGCCCCCACCCCCACCGCCCTGCACACCCCGGTGATCGCCTGGTTCGAGACGCACGCCCGTGACCTGCCCTGGCGGCGACCGGAGGCCGGCCCCTGGGGGGTGATGGTCAGCGAGTTCATGCTCCAGCAGACACCGGTCAACCGTGTACTGCCCGTCTACGAGCAGTGGTTGGCCCGCTGGCCCCGCCCGGCGGACCTCGCGAAGGAACCCCCGGGCGAGGCGGTGCGCGCCTGGGGCCGGCTCGGCTACCCGCGCCGCGCGCTACGGCTGCACGGCGCCGCGGTGGCCATAACGGAACGGCACGGCGGAGACGTACCACGCGATCACGCGCAACTGCTCGCGCTGCCGGGGATCGGCGAGTACACAGCCGCGGCGGTGGCGTCGTTCGCGTACGGACAGCGCCACGCCGTGCTCGACACGAACGTGCGGCGCGTCTTCGCCCGCGCGGTGAGCGGCACGCAGTACCCGCCGAACGCGACCACGGCCGCCGAACGGAAACTGGCCCGGGCCCTGCTGCCCGAGGACGACGGGACGGCGTCCCGGTGGGCGGCCGCGTCGATGGAGCTGGGCGCCCTCGTGTGCACGGCGAAGAACGAGACGTGCGGGCGTTGTCCGATCGCCGGGCAGTGCGCCTGGCGGCTGGCCGGGAAGCCCGCGCACGAGGGCCCGGCGCGGCGCGGTCAGACGTACGCCGGTACCGACCGTCAGGTCCGCGGCAAGCTGCTCGCCGTCCTGCGGGACGCGATCGCGCCGGTGCCGCAGGCGGTGCTCGACCGGGTGTGGGACGAGCCGGTGCAGCGGGCCCGCGCCCTGGACGGGCTGGTCTCCGACGGACTGGTGGAACCCCTCCCAGGCGGTCTCTACCGTCTCCCCCTCACCTGACCCTCAGGCATCTCCGACGGGGTAAACCGGCCCATCTCCGCCCCAAAGACCGTCCCGCTTTACCCCGTTCCTACTTCCGTTACACAACCGACGGACAGCCGAGCGTTCTCCGCAGGCTGGCTCGGACGTCTCCGTGACAACCCCTCCGTAGCTTCATCGGCGTACCGCAGGAACCCGCGAAACGAACCAGCGGATCCGGTGGGACGAACGACACGAAGCGGCGGACAACCGACGGAGCGCGCGGGGCGCGGTCGTCGGAAACGGGGACGGAGGCGGTTGATCATGGCGCACGGCGAGGTGCTCGAATTCGAGGAGTACGTCCGCACCCGGCAGGACGCGCTGCTGCGCAGCGCCCGCCGGCTCGTACCGGACCCGGTGGACGCCCAGGATCTGCTGCAGACGGCGCTGGCGCGGACGTACGGCCGCTGGGACGGCATCGCGGACAAGCGCCTGGCGGACGCCTACCTGCGCCGCGTCATGATCAACACGCGGACCGAGTGGTGGCGGGCCCGGAAGCTGGAGGAGGTCCCGACCGAGCAGCTGCCGGACGCCTGCATCGACGACTCCACCGAGCAGCACGCGGACCGCGCCCTCCTGATGGACATCATGAAGGTGCTCGCACCCAAGCAGCGCAGTGTCGTGGTGCTGCGACACTGGGAGCAGATGTCCACGGAGGAGACGGCCGCCGCCCTCGGCATGTCGGCCGGCACGGTCAAGAGCACGCTGCACCGTGCCCTGGCCCGGCTCCGCGAGGAGCTGGAGTCGCGGGACCACGAAGAGCGCGCCGCCCGTGCGCTCGAAGCGAGCGAGGAGCAGGAGCGTTGCGCGGCCTGAGCACAGCGGCCGGCCCCCGTCCGGAGGTCAGGCGGGCCACAAAGGCGGTGATCACGGCGGTGGCCGTGCTCGCCGCCCTCGCCCTTTCCGTGTCCGCCTGCGGCACGGGCGGCACCGGTGCCCGGGACGAGGGGCCGGCGGACAGCGACTCCCTCGCGGCGGGCGCGGCCACCCCGTCCGCCTCCGGTTCGGCGGACGCCGAGGGTGACCACCCGAGTGTCGGCGAGGTCGTCCGGATGGTCCGCGCGGACCCGGAGGTCAGCAAGACGGTCAAGAGCGGCCTGAGGCCGTGCGTGGCGGACGAGTACCCGGTGGACGTGACGTACGGGGACCTGACCGGGGGTTCGTCCGACGACCTCGTGGTGAATGTGATGACCTGCGCGGACGCCGTCGGTGTGGCGTCGTACGTGTACCGCACGGAGAAGAAGGGGACGTACCGGAGCGTCTTCCGGTCCGAACAGCCCCCCGTCTACGCGGAGATCGACCGGGGCGACCTCCTGGTCACCCGGCAGCTGTACGAGAATGGCGACCCGTCCTCGTATCCGTCCAGCGAGGAAGTGACGACCTACCGCTGGATCAAGGACGACTTCGTCCAGCGCTCCAGCACGCGCACCGAGTACAGCACCGCGGTGGGCGGCACGGAGTCGGCGACCCCCGGGTCGGGCTGAGCCGAACCCCTGATTTCCCGACCCCTGACTTCCCGACCCCTTTCGACCGAGAGCGAGCGAGATCACCGGATGGCAGAGCAGACCCATGTCCTGTTCGTCGAGGACGACGACGTCATCCGCGAGGCCACCCAGCTCGCCCTGGAGCGGGACGGCTTCGCGGTCACGGCCATGCCCGACGGGCTGTCGGGGCTGGAGGCGTTCCGCGCGAACCGGCCCGACATCGCCCTCCTCGACGTCATGGTTCCGGGCCTGGACGGGGTGTCCCTGTGCCGCCGCATCCGTGACGAGTCGACCGTCCCGGTGATCATGCTCTCCGCGCGCGCCGACTCCATCGACGTGGTGCTCGGCCTGGAGGCGGGCGCCGACGACTACGTGACCAAGCCGTTCGACGGCGCCGTCCTGGTCGCCCGGATCCGCGCGGTGCTGCGCCGCTTCGGCCACGCGAGCGGCGGCGACGCCAAGGCGGAGGAGGCCGGGGCGGCGGGCACGGGCGGGGTGCTCACCTTCGGCGAACTGGAGATCGACACCGAGGGCATGGAGGTACGGAGGTCGGGGGAGCCGGTGGCGCTGACGCCGACCGAGATGCGGCTGCTGCTGGAGTTCTCGTCCGCCCCCGGCACGGTTCTCTCCCGCGACAAGCTGCTCGAACGCGTGTGGGACTACGGCTGGGGCGGCGACACCCGGGTCGTCGACGTCCACGTCCAGCGGCTGCGCGCGAAGATCGGCCAGGACCGGATCGACACGGTCCGCGGCTTCGGCTACAAGCTCAAGGCCTGAGCGGGGACGGGGCCGAGATGGAGCTGAGGGGGATACGAGGAGGACGGGCGCCGAAGGCGGCACGCGTCTCCGGCCGCCCGTCCGGTGCGGGGTCCGCACCGGACACGAGGCCCGTATCGGGCGGGCGGCCCGCGTCCGACGTATCAGGCGCGAGGCCCGCATCCGCCGTATCGGGCGCGGGGACCACTCCGGGTATCCGGACGGGGCTGCGCTGGCAGTTGAGCGCGGCGATCGCCCTGGTCGGCGCACTGGTGGCGGTCGCGCTGAGCCTGGTCGTGCACAACGCGGCGCGCGTCTCGATGCTCGACAACTCACGCGACCTCGCCAACGAGCGCATCCAGGTCGCGCAGCGCATGTACGAGTCGGGGCGCCCGCTGAAGTCCGGCGCCTTCGGGGTCAAGCTCGACGACCCCGACATCCCGAAGGACCTGCTGGCCAAGGTCAGCGAGGGCCGCCGGGCCACCTATGTGTCCGAGGGCGAGAACGGGGTGCCCGACATCTGGGCGGCGGTCCCGCTGAAGGACAAGCGGGTCCTGTCGCTCCACACCGACTTCACCGACCACAGCTCGGCGGTGATGCGGGACCTCGACCAGGCCCTCCTCATCGGCTCGATCGCGGTCGTCTTCGGCGGCTCGGCCCTCGGGGTCCTCATCGGCGGCCAGATGTCCCGCCGGCTGCGCAAGGCGGCGGCCGCCGCGCACGAGGTGGCCAAGGGCGAGTCGGACGTACGGGTGCAGGACGCGATCGGCGGTGTCGTACGCGACGAGACGGCGGAGCTGGCGCGGGCCGTGGACGCCATGGCCGACACCCTGCGGCAGCGCATCGAGGCGGAGCGCCGGGTGACGGCGGACATCGCCCACGAGCTGCGTACGCCGGTGACCGGGCTGCTGACGGCCGCGGAGCTGCTGCCGCCGGGCCGCCCCTCCGAACTGGTGCGCGACCGGGCCCAGGCGATGCGCACGCTCGTCGAGGACGTGCTGGAGGTGGCCCGCCTCGACGGGGCCTCCGAGCGGGCCGAGTTGCAGGACATCATGCTGGGTGAGTTCGTGGCGCGGCGGGTGGCGGCGAAGAACGCGGACGTGCGGGTGCAGATCGTGCACGAGTCGGAGGTGACGACCGACCCTCGCCGTCTGGAGCGGGTCCTGCTGAACCTGCTGGCCAACGCGGCGAAGCATGGCAGACCGCCGATCGAGGTGTCCGTCGAGGGCCGCGTCATCCGGGTCCGCGACCATGGCCCCGGTTTCCCCGAGGAGCTTCTCGCGGACGGGCCCCGCCGTTTCCGCACCGGGGCCTCCGACCGGGCCGGCCAGGGGCACGGCCTCGGCCTCACCATCGCCGCGGGTCAGGCGCGGGTCCTCGGCGCCCGCCTCACCTTCCGCAACGTCCGCCCGCCGGGTTCCCCGAACACGGTCCCGGCCGAGGGCGCGGTCGCCGTCCTCTGGCTCCCGGAGCACGCCCCGACGAACACGGGCAGCTACCCGATGCTGCCGGTGACGACCGACACGTAGCCCTGCCGGGCGGGGGCCGGTTCTTCGGCTGCGGGTGCGTGGGGCTTCTCGCGCAGTTCCCCGCGCCCCTGAAAACCAGGGGCTGCGCCCCGTGCTTTTCGGCCCGAAAGGCCGGAGGCCTGTTAGGGGCGCGGGGAACTGCGCGAGCAACCCCCACC
>NZ_JARGEE010000056.1:0-30668 GCF_033794485.1 Streptomyces sp. MB09-02B | reverse complement strand
CCCGCCGTTCTTGTCGCGGCCATCAACTGCCCTAGCTGTATTGATCACGAGCGTTGTTGACACTGGCGGGTCTTGAACATGGCGAAAACCTCCGATGTGGTGGAGCTGTCTGGGAACACACCGCACGGAGGTCTTCGTGTCCCACCGTAATGCCCGGCTGACCGTTCACGGCAGCCGGATCCTCGCCGAACTCGCCGGCAGACACGCGGACCGCACCTGGGAGAAACGGATCCGCGAGCGGGTGCGGCCCGACGTGCTCATCCTCGACGACTACGCCATGCGCCAGCTCTCCGCGGCTCACGCCGATGACCTCTACGAACTCGTCTCCGAGCGGCAGGGGCGGTCCCTGAGCATCCCGAGCAACCGGACGCCCAGCGACTGGTATCCCCTCTTCCCCAACCCCGTCGTCGCCGAGTCCCTCCTCGACCGCCTCATCAACACCAACCACCAGGTCTCACGAACGGCCCCAGCCACCGCCCGAACAAGCGCCCCAAGAACCCCACCAGGAAGAGCGACGGCGCATCAGGCGACGGCGCGAGCTCCGCCTGTACGCGGCGGTCACCAGTCGCCTTCCGGTTCGGTGGGTGCCCGCGCGACGTCGCGCTGTTCCCGCTCCGCGCGTTCCAGGTCCGCCTCCACCATCATGCGTACGAGCTCGTCGAAGTCGACGGTCGGTTCCCAGCCCAGCTGCGCCCGCGCACGCTTGGGGTCGGCGCACAGCAGATCCACCTCGGCGGGCCGTACCAGACGGGAGTCGCAGACCACGTGCCGCGACCAGTCCAGCCCCACTGTCTCGAACGCGATGCGCACCGCGTCCCGTACCGAGTGGGTACGGCCGGTGCCCACGACGTAGTCCCCGGGGTTGCCCTGCTGGAGCATCAGGTGCATCGCCTTGACGTAGTCCCCGGCGAAGCCCCAGTCGCGGACGGCGTCGAGGTTGCCGAGCCGCAGTTCGCTCTGCAGGCCCTTGCTGATGCGGGCGGCGGCGCGGGAGATCTTGCGGGTGACGAACTCCCGGCCCCGGCGTGGGGACTCGTGGTTGAAGAGGATGCCGGAGACGGCGAACAGACCGAAGGATTCCCGGTAGTTCCTGGTGATGAAGTGGCCGTAGGTCTTGGCCACGCCGTACGGGCTGCGCGGGTGAAGGGCGGTGTCCTCGTTCTGAGGGACCTCGCGCACCTTGCCGAACATCTCCGAGGACGAGGCCTGGTAGAAGCGGATCTGCCCGGCCATGCTCGTGGTGCCCGACCGTCCGATGCCACTCACCATGCGAATGGCCTCCAGCATGCGCAGCACACCCAGGCCGGTCACCTCGCCCGTGAGGTCGGCCTGCTGCCATGACATGGGGACGTAGCTGATGGCGGCCAGGTTGTAGACCTCGTCGGGTTGCGCCCGGTCGACGGCCGCGACCAGGCTGCTCTGGTCCAGGAGGTCGCCCTCGACGAACTTCAGGTCGTCGGCGATTCGGCTGATCCGGGAACGGTGCGGGCTGGGCTGCCCTCTGAGCAGCCCCCACACCTCGTAGCCGCACCGCAGGAGGTGCTCGGCCAGGTAGGAGCCGTCCTGGCCGGTGACTCCGGTGATCAGGGCGCGTTTCACAGCAGGGCTCCCTCGTGCGGGTCCGGTCGCGGGTCCGGCGCGTCCGGCCGGCGGCAGTCGGGTGTCCAGCCGGCCGTACGCAGGCCCGCCACGAGTTCGGCCACGGCGCCGAGGTCGGCCACGCTGCCGAGGCAGCCGGGGCGCAGCGCTTCCAACTGCCCGCGTCCGGTCCTCACGTGCAGGGACCAGCAGCCGGCGGCTGCCGCGGCTTCCAGGTCCGTGTCGTGGTCGCCGACGAGGAGCGCCTCGGCCGGTGCCACGCCGAGCCGGCTCAGGGCCCGCAGGAGCATGCCGGGGCGGGGCTTGCGGCACGGGCAGCCGGTTTCCGGGAGGTGGGGGCAGTGGACGACGACGGGCCGTGGTACTCCCGCCGCGGCGAGGTCCTCGGTCATCCGGTCGTGGATGCGGCGCAGGCCGCACTCGCTGAGCAGGCCCCGCCCGACGACGGACTGGTTGGTCACGACGGCGAGTTGTGCGATGCCCAGGTCGGTGAGGCGAGCGCAGGCGGTTGTCGCGCCCGGGAGCCACTGCCACTGTCCCGGGTCGGTCACATGGTCGGGACGGTTGACGTTCAGCACTCCGTCACGGTCGAGGAGGACGGCACGGAACGGCATGCGGTGACCCTTCAGTCGATGCCCTGAGGCGCGAGCACCGAGCCCGCGTGGCGTTCGGTCAGGAGTTCCCGTACGGCTGCGCGAACCGCTGCGTGCGACGACAGCTTCGGGCGCCAGCCGAGGGCGAGCAGGCGATGCGGGGCGATCCGCAGGGTCGGGATGTCCCCCGCCCAGCCCCGGCCGCCCTCGCCGCACACGATCTCCCCGGACGGGCCGGGCATCTCGGCGACGGCGATTCTCGCGACCTCGGCGGCCGAGGTCGCGTCGGTGTTGCAGACGTCGTAGGTGTCGAACCGCCGGTCTGTCACCCCGTCGCGCTCGGCGTGGGAGCGGGCCAGGGTGGTGAGGGCGGTGGCGCAGTCGGAGACGTGGAGGTAGCTGCGGGTCTGGCGTCCGTCTCCGAGGACGGTGAGCCTGCCGGGGTCGCGTCGCAGCCGTTCGACGAAGTCGTGCACGATGCCCCTGCGCATGCCGGGTCCGACGATGTTGGAGAGCCTGGCGGCGACAGCCCGGAAGCCGCACTCGTGTGCGGCGGCCGACACGAACGCCTCGGCGGCCGCCTTGCCTGCCCCGAACCGGGTGGCGGGGCGCGGGACGCGGGCAGACTCCTCGGCGGGTGCGTCGGCTCCGTCGCCGTAGACCAGTTGGCTGGACGACATGACGAGGACTGCAGGCGGGTGTTCGGCGACTGCTTCCAGCAGGGAGACGGTACCGCCGACGGTGGTGTCGTAGTCGGCGCGGGCGGCGGCGGCCCATGACCGGTTCTCGGTGTGCGCGGCCAGGTGGAAGACGAACCGTGCGCCCCGCGCCAGTTGCTCCAGTGTGTGAGTGTCACGCAGGTCCGCCACCTGATAGCGGAACCCTGGCGTGTGAGCGTGAGGCCACAGGCGGTTGGCGCCGTCCCACGGGACACGGTCCACGGCGCTCACCCTGGCACCGCTCCTCAGCAGCGAGGTCACCAGGTGCGCTCCGATGAAGCCCGCGGCACCGGTGACGAAAGCGTGCGGCGGATCCGCGCTGTCGACGTCCATACGGTCCGAAATATCCATGGCGGTGGCCTTTCGTCAGTCGGGGACCCGGATCAGCCCGGCCAGCTGGGCCAGGCTGCGGATGCGTGCGTAGCGCTCGGGGTCGTCCGGGTAGATCCCCAGGGGGTCGTACAGGATGGTGCGCGGCAGGTGTGCCGGGGCGCCGTCGAGCGTGTCGGCGACGTACACGCACTGGTGGAGCGGACGGCCGAGGGCGACGGCCGCCATGCGGAAGATCCGCGGGTCCGGTTTGGCGATGCCCACGACCGAGGAGTCCAGCACGCCGTCGAGGGTGCGCAGCAGACCGGCGTTGGCGAGTTCGGCGTGGGCCTCGCCGTCGGCGTTGCTGACCACATACCGCTGTACGTGCGGGGGCAGCGTGTCGAGCAGCGCCACCGCCTCGGGGTTGACCAGGCTCCACAGCCGGGTGTCGGGGACCTCCGCGCGCACCGTGTCCCAGAGCGTGCGGCCCAGTTCGGGAGGGCATCCGGCGTGCCGGGACCACAGGTCCTCGAAGGAGTGGTCCGCTCCCCCGGCATGAGGGCTGCGCAGATCACGGTCGCGTGCGGCGAGCGAGACCGCATGCCGTGCGGTCGCGGCGCAGATGCGGACACCGCAGCGGAGGGCGAGGTCCGCGAGGATCTCGCCGTCGATCAGCATCAGCACTCCGCCGGAGTCCAGCATCAGGGCCGGTGGGTCGGCACGGGGCGCCGGGCCGGAGTGGGCATCGGCCTGCGAAGTCGCGGTATCCAGCGCTGCGTTCATGTCCTCACCTCCTTTCGGGACATGCCGGGGGCCGGTGCCTGGTGCGTCGCCGCGTGCCCGGGTCGGTGCGCACACCACCGTGCCGTGGGCCGGCTTCCGGGACGGGTCGTCGACCTGCCGGTGTCCGCCCGGGAGGGCGGGCCCCGCGGCAGCGTGTCGCGGGGCGCACGACCTTTACGGACGGGGCTACGCCGGGCCGGGGGTGAGGAGCAGGTTGACGAACTCGCGTTCCGTGGCCTCCGCTGCGGCGGCGAACTCGTCGTCGGGCAACGCGGGGTCGATGGGCAGGTCGTCGACGACGTCCCGGGTGAAGCCGAGTGAGGAGTAGATCCGCAGTACCTCCACCGGGTCGTCGCCGCGGTCGCGGATGCCGGGCGGCCAGAACTCCACCAGCATCCGCGGTCGGCAACGGCGCAGCGTGCGGGCCATGCCGAGGATGGCCAGGTGGTCCGCGCCCTGGAGGTCGATCTTGGCGAACGCGATGTCGGGGACGTCGTCGAGGATGTCGTCGAGGGCGATCACCGGTACCGGGTGGCTCCACTCGCAAGCACTGTCGAGGACCCGGTGGTCGCCGGTGTTGTGGTCCTTGTCCCGCCGCAGGTGGCCGATGCCGGACTCGGCGCCCGCCGCCGCGAACACGGGGACGACGTTGGAGGCGCTGTTGCGTATCACGTTCTGGACCAGAAGCTGGTGGTTCCAGGCGTCCGCCTCGACGGCGATGACCCGGCCCCGGGGTTGCACGAGTGCGGACATGAGCAGTGAGAAGTACCCCACGTGGGCACCGATGTCCAGGACGGTGCTGCCCGGCGTGACGTGTTTGCGCAGCGCCTCCTCCTCGTCCTGCTCCCATCGGCCGGTCTCGGCGATCTCCTCGCGGATGATGGCGTCGTCCCCGTCGATCAGCAGTTCGCCGACGTCCGAGGCGAGCCGCTCGGGCAGGTGCCAGGCGGCCGGGTCGTTGCCGGCCACGGCCCGGCCGATGATCGGGCGCCACAGGGCGGCCGTGTCGTCCCCCGCCGACCGGCGGGTGCCGGGTGAGGTGTCCCCGGCGGCCGTGACGGCGGCGGCCGCCGCCGTCCGCTGCACGGTGAGCGCGAAGTCGGCGGGTGACGGGCCACCGTAGGGTGCTGCGTGCTGGGTCATGTGCTTCCTTCCGCGGTTCGTTTCCGGCTCGGGTCGAGGTCAGACGGGGACGCCCTCGACGAGGCTGTGGTACGCGGCGTCGAGGTACTCGTGGTCGCCGAGGCGCCGTGCGCCGGTGAGCCGGAATCCGGCCGCCTCGAACAGTGCGGCGAAATCGCCTTCCGACCGGACCCTTCCGCCGGTGGTCACCAGCAGGTCCATGTCGGTGGTGACGATGCCGTGGGCAGGGCCCAGGTCCTCGGCCCGCTCGGGCATGAGCGGTTCCATGACCAGGAGGCGACCGTGGTCCGGCACGGCGGTGCGGCAGTTGCGCAGGATGGTCAGCGCGTGCTCGTCGTCCCAGTCGTGCAGCACGCTCTTGAGCACATAGAGGTCTCCGCCCGTGGCCACCCCGGCGAAGGCGTCCCCGGCGACCACGTCGCAGCGGTCGGACAGCCCGGCCCTGGCCAGGGCTTGTGGCGCCTGGGCGACTCCCTCGGGACGGTCGAACACGATGCCGCGCAGCCCTTCGTGCGCCTGGAGCAGGCAGGTGAGCAGAGCTCCGTTGCCGCCGCCCACGTCGACGACGGTCTTGTACGGGGAGAAGTCGTAGCCGTCCGCCAGGACTCGTCCGGCCACCCGGGTGTCCTCCCCCATGGCGCTGTTGAAGACGGCGTATTCCTCCGGGCGCTCGGCGAAGTAGTCGAAGTACGGGAGCCCGTGGACGCGTTCGAAGGCGTTGCGGCCGGTGCGCACCGTTTCGGTCAGGTCGCCCCAGCTGCGCCACATGGCGTCGCCGGCGAACAGGAGCACCATGCCGCGTAGCGAATCGGGCACGTCGGAGCGCAGCGGTCGCCCCATGGAGGTCAGGGCGTAGCGGTCGCCGTCCTGGGCCTCGACCATGCCCATGCCCGCCATGCCGCGCAGCAGGCGCCGCATGGACGCCTCGTGGGCGCCGGTCCTCCGGGCCACCTGGGCGCTGGTCCGGGGACCTTCGGCCAGCGCGTCGGGGACGCCGAGGCTGACGGCGGCGTTGATCACCTGGGCCGGCATGGCACCGAAGGCCAGCTGCCACAGCCGGGGAATGTCCTGGTCGTTGTCGGTCCGTGTCATGGAGCTCCTCCGGTGGTGTGGTCGGCTTTCGGTGGTCTCGGCCGCCGGTGCGGTGGGCGACGACGGTGCGTGCGGTGGCGGGGTGCGCGGTCGGCGAAGGCCCGGGCGACCACCGCCGGCCACTCATCGGGGTCGGGGACGTGCACGCTGGTCTCGGGTGTCGCCGCGTACGGGGTGTGCACGGCTCGACCGGGAGACGGGCGTGCCGTCGGCCGAGTCGGTGGTCTCTTGTGTCCGGGCCGCGTTCACCAGCGGCGTATGCGGCTGGGCTCCACCGGCGGACGGCGGGTGCCGTCCCCGGCCACGTACGGGTCCTCGGGCCCGAAGGGCCTGGTCCACCAGTCGTCGGGCGCCGGTGTCCACTCCTCGTCCGGGTAGATGCAGTCGACCGGGCAGACCGGGGGCAGGCACTTGCCGCATCCGGAGCACAGCTCGGGGACGATGGCCATCATGTGACCGAGGTTGAACGCCGCGCCGAACTGGGAGGGGCACGCTTCCACGCACGCGTCGCAGCTGATGCACTCGGTTTGTTCGATGCGCAGGGGTGGCAGCCGCCATTGTTCGGGGCGCTGCCGCTGCTCGGTCCGTTCGGCACGCGGTGACTGGCTCGCCTGCTTCCTGGCGTCGCTGCCGCGCCTGCTGTCCGCCGCGCCGGTTCGTGTGGTCCGGGCGGCCGGCTGGGTCCGGTCTCGGTCATCGGTCATGGGCGCTGCCTCCGAGGGAAGCTTCGGGAAGGGATCGTTCGCCGAGTGCGGCGGCCCAGCCGGTCGTGGTCCGTACCGCTTCCGCCAGGCCTCGTGAGGAGAAGCCGTGACTGCCGTGCACGACGGACAGCTCCCACATGGGGTGGCGTGCGGTCTCGGCGAGCATCGTCCGGACGTGGTCCTCGCCGGTCTCGTCGTAGCCGTAGACCACGAGGACCGGGACGGCGCTGTCGTGCAGCAGCCGCGGGTAGTCGCGTCCGCGGTCGTCACGGTTGTAGGCGACGCCCTGCCACAGGCCGCACCACTCGGCGGCCAGGGTTCCGTCGACCCTGCGCAGCCGGGGCGTAGGCCCCTCGCCGTCCTCGCTGAGGATCGGACCCCACAGGACTGCCCCGGTGACCTCCGGCAGGGCGTGCGCGGCCATGGCGGCTAGCCGGGCTCCGGCGCTGTTGCCGACGACGACGAACCGTTCGGCCACTCCTGCCGAGCGCAGTCGAGCCACGGCCGCGGTGAGGTCCTCCAGGCGTCGGCTCCAGGTGGAGTGGGTGAAGGAGCCGTCGCTGACGCCCATGCCCCGGCTGTCGTACCGGAACACCGGCACGCCGTGCGCGGCTCCGGCGTGGGCCAGCGCGGGCCCGCACTCGTGGATGTCGACGCGTTGCCCGGGGTTGCCGGGTTCGTAGATCAGGCAGACCGGCTGGGGTGCGCCGCCCGGCCGCGGGCCGGGTTCGTGGAGGATGCCGAGCAGGTGCTCTCCGCCGGAGGTGAAATTCAGGGAGCTGATCCTGTCGCCCCTGGGGCCGGGCACCGTTTCGGTGACGGCGGGTGAGGGCCCGGACTTCGGGAGCTCGCGGGGCGCGGGGTCGGCGAGCATCTCGCGTACGAAGCCGAGCACGGCGTCCAGCACCGCGCGGCGCGGTTCGTACGACCAGTGCCAGCTCGGTGCCCACTTCGTCGGCTCGTGGCGGATCTCCCTCACGGCGAGACCGGTGCGGCGCGCGTAGTCACGGTCCTCCCGGTCGGCGGCGACGACGAGGGCGCGCGCGTCGCGCAGGCCGGTGAAGGCCTCCTCGGCCGCGACGGCGGCAGCGGCGAGCAGGGCTGCGTCGACGGGGCCGGCGGGCTGCGGTGGCTGGTACGGCTCTCCCACCATGGCGTCCAGGAGTGCGGCCACCGTGTCGTCGTCCTGGAGTTCGTCGGGCGCCACCCGGCCGCGCCGGGCGAGGGCGGTCATGGCCTCGGGCTGGTGGGCACCCGCCCGGCATCGGTCGGTGCCGGGGCAGACCAGTACGCCCGCCTCGGTCTCGCCGGAGCGCAGGAGTTCAGCGACGAGCAGGTTACCGAGGCCGTAGCCGACGGTCACCACCCGTCCGGAGCCGATCCGGCGGGCCTGGGCGACCGCCGAGTACGCCGCCGTACGGACGGAGTCCGGCGTGGCGAGGCGGCCGGTCAGAGAGCTGTCGCCCTGGCCCGGATGGTCGTACTGGAGAACGTTCAGGCCCTGTCCGGCGAGCTCCCGCGCGAGGACCGCCCACAGGTACCGGGGTTCGCTCATGCCGACGCCCAGACCGGACAGCAGGACGACAGTCGGGGCGGCGGGGTCCGTACGGTGCTGGACCACGCAGGTGGTCGCCTCGTGCGTGCCCTCGGTGAGGGGGCGCGGTGCGAGGAAGAACTGGCTCAGCTGCGTGCCCATGCCGCCCTCCGCTCGTCTGCCGCCCTCCGCTCGAACTCCTGCAGGCTCATGCCTCTCAAGGTGAGGTCCAGCAGCAGCTCTTCGGGGAACTCCGGGTGTTTGCGGGCGAAGACCTGGGCCGAGGCCTCCAGGGATGCCTCGTAGAAGCCGACCGGCCTGCGGTGTGCGAAGTGGTGGTTGCGGGCGGACCGGCAGTGGCGGTACTCGGCCCCGAGCCGTACGAGCCGGTAGCCGAGTTCCAGATGTTCCAGGCCCCACTCGGTGAAGTCCTCGTCGAAGCCTCCGGCTCGGGCGAACAACCGCCGGGGCAGCGACACGTTGCCGGACAGGAAACTCAGCCACCGCACCGGGGAGGTAGTGGTGCCCGCCGAGTCGTACACGCCGCAGACCTTCTTGACGAAGGCGGGGGTTCGGGCCCCCCGGTCCAGTCCGCCCGAGGGTGCGGTGAGCAGGCCGGCGAGGGATTCGGCCCGGGTGTCGAAGTCGGAGACGTAGAGCTCCCTGACGTCGCCGACGACGACCCTGTGCGCGCTGCCGGTGTGCGCCTCGGCGTGAGCCCGCACGTATCCCGGAACGGGCGCCCGGTCCCCGTCACAGAAGACGATCAGCTCGCCGGAGGCCTCCCGCACTCCGTGGTTGCGTGCGGCGGCACGTCCCCGCGGCGGGGTGCGGACGGCGCGCAGCGGCAGGTCGCCGGCGGCGGCGAGCACGTCGGCGGTGCCGTCGCGGGAGCCGTCGTCCACCACCACGATCTCCCAGTCGTCCCGGGGAACGTCCTGGGACGCGAAGGCGCGCAAGGTCACGCTGAGGCGCGAAGCCTGGTCGCGAGTGGGTACGACGACGCTCACGCTGGGCGTTGCTGCGGTCATGACGGTCTCCGGTTCAGACGACGACCAGGTCCTGGCCGAGCCAGTAGTTGCGGTGGGAGTGGTCCGCCTCGGCGAAGCGGCGTTCCACGTCGAGGTATCCCTCGACGAGTTGGTCCGCCGTCAGGAGCTTGGGCTTGAACGTCACGGCCAGGGGGTCGTCGATCCCCTGCGGGCGTTCCTCCAGCAGCCGGCCCTCGGTGCGCAGGTGCTCGTACAGCGGTGTGCCGGGGATCGGGTAGAGGATGCTGAGGAAGAGCCGGGAGACCTTGGTGCGGACGGCGAAGTCGTACGTCTCCTCGAAGACGTCCGGATCGTCCCAGTCGAAGCCGAAGATGACGTTGATCTGGGTCTCCACTCCTGCCTCGTGCAGTCGCAGCAGCAGGTCCTCGGCCTCGGGGATGGTGAAGAAGGTCTTCTCGGTGAAGACGCGGTTCTTCTCCCTGACACTCTCCACGCCGAAGGACACCACGCGCATGCCACCGTCGAGCGCCGACTGGACCACGTCGGGGTGGCGGGAGAGGTTGAAGTCGGTCTGGCAGCCCCACTCGATGCCCTCGCCGCGGAGCCTGCCCAGCAGTTCCTCGGAGCGTTTGGGGAAGACGAGGAAGTCGTCGTCCCGGAAGACGACCCGGGGGATCCCGAAACGGTCGCGGTACTGGAGCAGTTCGTGGACGACGTCGTCCACGGGGCGGTAGCGCCAGTTGCTGTAGAGGAACTCGCTGCAGAAGGTGCAGCGGCGTGGGCAGCCGCGTGCGGTGAACGACGGCAGGACGTACGGCGGCTCGATCCTGCCGAAGTCCACGAGGTCGAAGCGAGGCAGCGGATGGCCGTGCATGGGCACGAGTTCGTGGCTCTGGTAGACCTCCTTGAGCTGCCCCCGGCGCAGATCGTCCAGGACGTGGCGCCACAGCACGTCCGCCTCGCCGACGACGACGCAGTCCGCGAACCTGCGGATGACCGGCACCAGGCCGTGCCCGTCCTCTACGGTCACCGGGCCGCCGACGACCACCCGCGTGCCGCTCGCCCGCACCATGCGGGTGATCTCCAGGGCGCGTTTGAGCTGGATCGTCTGGCAGGTGATGCCGACCAGGTCGTAGGAGGCGAGGTCGTAGTCGTTCTCCAGGTCCTCGCAGACCTCGTAGACCAGGTGTACCTCCCACTCGGGGGGCACCATGGCAGCGAGGTAGGGCAGGGTCAGGGAGATGAGCTGGGACGGACGCTTCTCCCTCTTGTCCAGTCCCTCGGGTGTGTAGACGGCAGGCTCGATCAGCAGTATTCGCATGGTGACTCCTCTGCGGGGGCGCAGCGCTCCTGCCGTGCGCGGAACTCCGCGTATCGCTCGGGGGTGCCGATGTCGGTGAACGGTTCGGGGATGCGGTGGGCGGCGAGTGTCCGGCGCGCGACCAGCCGGCGGTACAGCTCGCCGAGGTCGACGGGGTCGGGCCGGCCGGCCACGTGGTCCAGCGCGGAGCGGCGCAGGACGCACACCCCGGTGTCGGTCCACCGCGTGTCCGTCTCCCCGTCGTCGTCGGTCTTCTGGTAGGCCGTCACCCGCCCGTTCCGGACGGTGGTGTTGGGCGGCACTCCGGTCGGGGCATCGGTGACGACCATGGTGGCCTCGTCACCGGGGGCCAGCCAGTCGGCGGCTCCCGTGTAGCGGATCGGCAGGTGTGTGTCGCCCAGGACGAGCAGGAAGACCTCGTCCAGGTGGTGCGCACCGGCGCGCAGGGCCCCGGCGGTCCCCCGGGGGACGGTCTCGACCTGGGCCATGATCTCGACCGGTGCCGGCATGTCGCGCAGATGGGCGAGGACGGGCGCGGCGAGGTGTCCCAGGCAGAAGTGGAAGCGGAGCAGACCGGAGTCGAGCAGCGGCTCGAGCAGGGTGTCCAGGAAGGGCCGTCCGGCGACGGGTTGCATGATCTTCGGGAGCTGCACCGCGAGACGTCCGAGCCGGGTGGCGCGCCCGCCGGCCAGCACCACGGTCTGGAGTCCGCCGGGTCCAGGGGTCCTGGGGTCGCCGTGCTGCGACTGCGGGCCGTTCACCGGTCGTCCCCTGCGGGCAGCAGCCCGCGGCGTTCCGCCAGGAGCAGGGCGAGTGCCGTCGGTGCGTCCTGGATGCCGCCGTCCGCGGCCATGGACAGCGCCTGGTGCACCGGCACCGGGTACGGGCTGAGGATCTCGTCCGGCTCGGGGTGTGCCGTGCCGGTGTGTACGCCGGTGGCCAGGAACAGGTGCACGCGTTCGTTGGAGGAGCCGCTGGACGGCCAGGTCTCGCCGAGAGGGCGCAGCGTGCCGCCGTGCGCTCCGGTCTCCTCGGCCAGTTCCCGCCGCGCTGCCTGCGCCGGCCCCTCGCCGGGTTCACAACGGCCGGCGGGGGCCTCGACGCACCACTCCCGGACGGCGATCCGCCAGGACCGGATCAGCAGGACCGTGCCGGCGGCGGTGACCGGCAGCACCAGGGCACATGCGGGATGGTCGACGTAGTACCACCTGCGGGTACCGCCCGTGGCCGAGGCCAGGTCGGCCTCACGCACCGTCAGCCAGGGTGTGGACAGCGCTGTGCGCAGGCCCGCCGGTGCCTCGGGGGAGCGCTCATCGGTCATGGGGACGCACCTCCGCGAGCGCGGCGGTGAGTGCCAGGGCGGCGTGGGCGAGGCGCTCGTCGTCGAGGCTCGGGTAGATCGGCAGGCAGAGCTGGTCGGCGCAGCTGCGTTCGGCCCCGGGGAACTCGGCGGCCGGGTACCGGTCCCTCAGTACGGGCTGGTGGTGGAGGGGTGTCGCGTAGACCTCTCCCTGGGGCTGCACTCCGCGCTCGCGCAACGCCCCCTTGAGCAGGCCCCGGTTGCCACCGGGCGGGAGCAGGAAGATGGCCTTGTACCCGCTGTAGGGGTGGTCGGGCAGCAGGAACTCCCCCGCCGCGGCTTCCTTCAGGGCCTCGGCGTATCCGGCGGCGACCCGCCGCCGGGCGGCGACCGTCCCGGCCAGCCGGGTGAGCTGTGCCCTGCCCAGCACCGCGGCGATCTCCGGCAGCCGTGCGTTCCAGCCGAGCCTGGTGTGGCGGCTCACCCACGGTTCGGGCTTGCCGAGGTTGCGCAGCAGCCTCACCTCCTCCGCGACGTCGGGGTCCCCGGTGACGACCATGCCGCCCTCGCCGCTGGTCATCACCTTGGTGGCGAAGAAGGAGAACGCCGCGGCCGTGCCGAAGGTGCCCGCGTGCCGTCCGTCGCGCTCACTGCCGTGGGCGTGCGCGCAGTCCTCGACCAGAGCGATGCCCGACGAGCGGCACCAGGCGGTGATGCGGTCGGTCTCCGGGCCGATGAGGCCGCCCATGTGCACGACGGTCACCGCCGCGGTCCGTGGCGTGCAGGCCGCCCGCACCTGGTCCTCGCTCGGGGACATGGTGCGGGGATCCACGTCGGCCAGCCGCACCGTGGCACCGGCGCGTTCGGCGGCGACGTAGGTCGCGAAGTTGGTGTTCGCCGGTACCACCACCTCGCGTCCACGCACGTCCAGGGCCTGGAACACCAGCTCCAGGGCGGCGGTTCCGCTGGAGACCGCCACGGCATGCCGGGCACGGGTGAAGGCCGCGAACTCCGCCTCGAACCGCTCGACGTTCTCTCCTTGGGAGAATCTGCCGACGCTCAACAGGCGTTCGATGCCGGCCAGCACTTCCCGGCGCTCGGTTTCGTCGACCTCGATCTCGACAGCAGGAACGGATAACACACGACCCCCTATCGGAATTGGCCGGAGAACAGCGGTATGCCGTCCGGCCTCATTCGGCAACCAACGTATCAGTTCCCGTGGGGCACGCAACCCCCGATTTCCAGAGAACCCGATCCGGGCGCTCTTGACCGGCCCGGCACGGTGTCTTATCAATGCATGACGGCACACCGAAAACTCCCGGGCTCGAAAGGTGGATTCCCATGGCTCTCCAGCAGACCGCGGCGCATCTGAAATCGTTCATCGCCACGCAGTACGATTCCGTGTCCCGGTCGTGGCATCCGTCGGTGGCGGAGCTGATCGGTGTCTCCGTGCCCTGGCTGGACGGCCCGTGGCTGGAGCCGTTCAACGGCCAACATGCCCGCCAGCAGCTGTTTCGTTCCCTCGTCGCCGCCGTGGACCCGTACGCGATCTTCGAGTCCGGCTCGTACCGAGGCGCGTCGACGCGCTTTTTCTGGCAGTCCTCGGGAAAACCCGTATACACCGCGGAGAAAAACTCCAATTTCGCGCGCTACGTCGGCCGGCGATTCCGTCATGTACCCGAGGTGAAGGTGATCAACCGAGATTCCAGGGAGGCACTGCGCCTACTGCACCACGGAAATCATCTCCCGGCTTCAGAATCCATCTTGTTCTACCTCGACGCGCATTGGAACGAGGATCTTCCACTGCGCGAGGAAGTGGATTTCATCACCCACACCTGGCCGTCTTCGGTCATTGTCGTCGACGATTTCAAGGTGCCCGAGGACGAAGGTTACGGATTCGATGTGTACGGATCTGTCGAACTGTCGCTGGAGTACCTGGGGGCCGAGGCCATCGGCCCGTACCGGGTCCTGTGGCCGAGTTGCCGCTCCGAGGACGAGACCGGCTACCGCCGCGGGTGCGTGGTGCTGGCCTCGCCGAAGACGGCGCACGCCCTGGCGGAACTTCCCGAACTCCGCGGCGGCCCGGACACGGTCGGCTGACGGCCCGCGCCGCGGGGCCCCGGCGCATGTGCGCCGGGGCCCCGCGGCGCGTTCGACGGTCGGCCGGCACGGCACGGCACATCCGGTGAGGTCGCTGTTCACGTCACGTCCTCGGTGGCCCGGAGCCGCTCGTAGACCTTGAGGTAGCCGCCGACCATGTCGCGGGCGTCGAACTCCCGGCGCACCGCTGCCCTGGCGCGACGCGCACCACGCTCCGCCTTCTCCGGGTTGTCGAGAACGGCGCAGATCGCGTCCGCCAGCGCGTCGGGGTCCTTCGGTGGCACGGAAACCGTACCGGGGCAGCTCTCCAGCACCTCCGAGAGCCCGGGCACCGCTGTGGCGATGAGGGGCCGTCCGGCGGCGATGGCCTCGATGGCGGACAGCCCGAGCCCTTCGCTGTGGCTGGGCTGGACGACGACGGTGGCCGCGGTGTAGATCGCGCGCAGCGAGCCGAAGGGCAGCGCGGAGGTCCGCAGCAGCACGCGCTCGGACAGATCGGCGTCCGCGATGTCCTGCTCCACCTGCCGCTGGTAGGCGACGGACGCGGAGTTGAGCGAACCGACCAGGACGGCGCGGGCACGTGGGTGGCGTCGTGTCACCCGGGTCATGGCCCGGACGAGTTCGCGCTGTCCCTTGCGTTCCTTGAACCGTCCGACCAGCAGCACCACTTGATCGCCCGGTGCCACCCGGAGCCACTGGCGGGCCTCGTCGACCTCACTCCCGTCACCGGGGCCGTACAGATCGCCGTCGATGCCGTACCGCGCCAGGTGCACCCGGGCAGGGTCCGCGCCGTACTCGATGGCCTGCCTCTGGTATTCGGCGCTGCCGGTCACCACGGCGTCGTAGGGCAGATGACCGTAGACCAGCCGCGTCCGGGCGCTTCCGAAGGGGTCCGTGTGGGGGGTGGTCTCGTTCATCGTCACCACCAGGGGGCAGCGCAGGGAGGATGTCATCATCGCGCCGAGCACGGCTCCGACCTGGCAGAACGTCTGCAGGACGTCGGTCCGGTCCGGGGTGATCAGGTCCTGCGCGTCACGCAGCAGGCCGAAGACGCGCTCCTCCCAGGGCACGCGGTCGGGCGACCTCCAGCGCTCCGGATCGGTGCGGGACCGGTGCACCCGTACGCCCGCCAGCTCTTCGACGGCCGACGAGCCGGGATAGCGCTCGGTCAGCACGGAGACACTGTGGCCCTCGCGGACCAGTCCGGCGGCCAGGGTGAACGCCTGCGTCTCCGATCCGCCGCGGACCGGCGGGAAGGTGGGGGTGAGAAACCATATCTTCAACTCCGAGCTCCCTGCCGTGTCATCGGGTCCGCCACACCTGGGCCAGATACCGGTCGCCCACGTATTCCTGCTCCTCGACCGCGACACGGTCGGCGTACCGGGTCAGATCGCCGTACGCGTCCAGAGGCCGGACAACGGTCGTGGTCGTGCGGCTGGAGACGTCCTGTGCCGCTGACGTGGGATTGTGGCCGTCCACGATCAGCAGTTCTCCGCCCGGCCGGGCGGCTACGCGGCCCATCTCGCGCACGGACGCCCGGAACTCCTCCTCGTCGACGACGTGTTGCAGGGTGAAGACCGCGAGCACCAGGTCGAAGGCTCCCGAGGGCAGCGGGAGTTGCGCCGTGGACGCCCGCAGCGCCACCGCCGGTCTACCGGCCACCGCCTGCTGGGCCCTGTCCACCATCCCGGCCGACCGGTCGATCCCTACGGTCAGGCCGGCACGGCGGCTCACCCAGCTCGTCAGTCGGCCGACTCCGCATCCCAGATCGACGACCCTCCGCCCGTCGAGGTCCTGCACGAGCCGTTCGATCAGTGACTTCTGGGCGCTGTCGACGACGGCGCACTCGTCCTCGCTCCAGCGGTTGGAGAGGACCGCGTACAGCCCCGGGTTCCCGGCCCGCCCGTCCCAGACGTCCATCTCATACCTCCCGCAGGGAGCGGGCAGCGGCCGGGGCCGTCGCTGCGGGGAGACCGGCCGCGGGCGACGCCACGTCCGGCACGTCGATGTCGGCGCGGTCGCGCAGCAGCTCGGTGAGCATGTGGTTGACGGCGAGGTGGACGTCCTCGACGACGCCGTAGTGCGAGGCGTTCGCCAGGATCACGTGGTCGGCGAGGGCACGGGCGGCGCCACCGTCGAAACCGAGCAGGGCGATCGTCTCGACCGAGCCGGCACGGGCGCACGCGAGGGCCTCGACGATGTTGGGGGAGTTGCCGCTGGCGCTGACGACGATCAGTACGTCCCCCGGACGCGCCTGGGCGGCCAGCGGGCCGGCGAACACCGCTGCGTAGGAGACGTCGTTGGCCCAGGCCGTCACGGCGGAGACGTCCAGCAGCGGTACCACTCGCAGTCCCCCCGGCCGGCCCCGCACTGCGGTCTTGGCGAGATCGCAGGCCATGTGGGAGGCGGTGGCGGCGCTGCCTCCGTTGCCCGCGACGAACACCGTCGAGCCTCGGGCCCAGGCGGCCGCCAGCCGGTCGGCAGCCGATCTGACCCCCGCCACGCTGAGGTTCTCGACGGTTTCCACCAGCGACTTCACGTAGTCGTCCGGATCCACTGGGATTTCTCCACTTCGCAGAATCGGCAGGCCGGTCAGGATCGTGCGCAGGTTCGGGTCAGGTGGTCGGCGAGGTCGCCTACGGTGTCGTACGAGAAGAGCAGCAGCCGTTCCTCGTCGAGCCGCACGCCGAACTCCGCCTCGAAGGCGACCAGCGTCTCGATGAAGGCGAGCGAGTCGACGCCGAGGTCCTGGGTGAGTGACTGGGAGCCGTCGAGTTCCTCGACGGGGCGTGGGGGGATGCTGATCGCGGCCACCTTCTCGGTGATCCAGGCCCTCACCGATGTGGTCGTGCTGTCCGTACTCACGGCGCTGCCGGCCGCGGTGTTGCCGTTCATGGCTGTCATCAGCCTCCTCGACGTCCCTGCTGGGCGGGGTGACGGCTTGCGGGGTCACGTGCGGGTCGGGGTGTGGTGATCAGGCCGTACGGGAGTGCCGGGCGATCTTCCCGTTGCGGGTGCGGGGGAAGTCGTCGACCACGACGATGCGCCGTGGCACCTTGTGCGGGCTGAGCCGGGCCCTGCAGAAGCCCAGCAGTTCCCGGTCGGACGGGACGGGCGTCCCGTCCGCCAGACGTATCCGGGCGGTCAGCGACTCGCCCGACCGCTCGTCGCGTTCGAGGTCGCACACCGCTTCGACGACGGCGGCGTGCCGGGTGAGGCAGGCCTCCACCTCTTCCAGGGAGACGTTGATTCCGTTCACGATGGCGATGTTGCGGAGCCTTCCGCACAGTTGGAGGAAGCCGTCGTCGTCCAGCCGGCCGAGGTCACCGGTGCGCAGCCAGCCGTCGCGCAGCACCTCGGCGGTTTCCTCCGGACGCGCGTGGTAGCCGGTCATGACACCGTCCCCCCGGACGACGATCTCGCCGGCGCGCCCCGTCGGCAGGCTGCGGAATGCCCGGTCGCGGATGGTGATCTGCATGCCGGGCACGGCACGGCCGACGCTCCGGGGGCGGTCCGCGCGGTCGCGCTGCCGGAGGGTGGTGATGCGGGGGCCGGCCTCGGTCTGGCCGTACGTCTCGATCAGTTCGGTGCCGGGCAGTCGGGCCGTCACCTCGGCGAGCACCTCGGCCGGGGTGGGCGCGCCCCCGAAGACGATGTGCCGCAGCGACGACAGATCACAGGCGCGGTGCCAGTCGCCCAGGCCGAGCAGCCGGAGCATCGCCGGCACCAGCAGAGTGGAGGTCACGCGGTGCTGTTCGACGAGCCGGCCGAAACGGCTGGGCAGGAAGTCGCCGTCCAGCAGCACGATGTGGCCGCCTGCGGCGAGTTGTCCGACGAGCTGGACGGTGTTGCAGTAGCCGAAGCCCAGCGGGACGGTCACCAAGGTGGTGTCCCGCCCGGTCGCGGCGCCGAGCGAGGCACGGTGGGCGCGGGCGCTCGCCAGGACCGACCGGTGAGCGAGCTCGACCCGCTTGGGCAGGCCGGAGGATCCCGAGGTGCCGAGCAGTACGGCGGGCGACTCCGGGTCCCGCGGCGGCGAGGGGACCGGTACCGGGGCGCCGAGGGACGGTCGCAGCCTGCGGAGATGCCCCTCGACGCCGGCGCGTACCGCTATGTCGAGAACAGCGGTGCGGGCGTCCGGCCCTGGTGGACGGGCGCGCGTGCCCTCCGCGTCCCGGATGAGCAGACGGGGCTCGCAGTCGTCGAGTTCACGGGCGGTCTCGTCCTCGCTGAGGTCGGTGGCCAGCGGTACGACGACGCCGCCGAGTTCGAGTACGGCGAGGTAGAGGACGACGTATTCGGCGGAGCGGCGGATCTGCAGGGCGATCCGATCGCCGGGCTCGACCGCTCGGGCCAAGGCGCCGGCCACCTCCCGTACGCAGTCGAGGAGTTGGCGGTACGTCAGCCCCAGTCGGCCGTCCGTGAGGGCGGGAGCCCCGGGACTGTCCTTGGCGGAACGTTCCAGCACTTCCGGAACGACCAGGTGTGAATTGCTTGGATCGCGGGGTGGTTCCGACGGGTCGTGGTGCGCATGATGTCCGTCACACACAGAGACCTCCGTCCGCTATAGTGGGCGGCCCCGACCAGGGTTATCCACTCAGGTCGAGGTTGTCAACAACAGCGGACAGGCGAGCCAGCATTGCTGGCACTTGCATCCGCTGTAGCGGACAGTCGAAGGTTGGTATGACATCACCACGCAGCATCGGCGGAGGCGCCCCGTGAGCGACGCAGAGCCATCTCGCAGACGCCCTCTCACCCGGAGGATCGATCAGCACCTGACCAGGCTCATCAACGCGCTCTACCCGGACGAGCGCACCCGGCCGGGCTACACAAGGCTGGCCAAGGAGATCCGCGAGACCACGGGAGGCGCACTCTCGGGCACGTACCTGTGGGAGCTGGCTTCCGGAAGGAAACACAATGTGACGCTCGAACAGCTCGACGTCCTGGCGGAGTTCTTCGGTGTGCCACCGGAGTACTTCCTCAACGAGGAGGTCACAGAGCGCGTCAACTCCCAGCTCCGGCTGGCCGCCGCACTGCGCGCGACCAAGGTCCGCTCACTGGCGCTGCGCGCCGAAGGCCTGTCGGAAGAATCACTGGACGCCCTGCTGACCATGGTCAACCAGGCACGCACGCTCCAAGGGCTGCCCCTCGTCGAGGACCAGGATCCTGACGAGCGCGGGCAGCGGGAGCCTGACGCCCGGGACACAGACAACACCGCGCCGGGACGCTGACGGCAGGCACCGTCCGCCACCGGCGCACTCCGCGGGCGATCCCGAACGAAGGGGACACCTTGGTACTGCGACACAGAACCCTGCGGCGGCGCTGCCACTCACTGCTGGAGACCCTCGACCTGTCCCGGCGCGTCACTCTGGACGAACTGTGCCGATGCCTGGCCCGGCACCGTGACCGTCCCTTGCACGTTCATCCGCTGCCGACCCAGCCGATGGCCCCCGGTGCATGCGGAGTCTGGCTCGCCACCGACACCGACGACCACATCTTCGTCGAGCCGGCGACCAGCCGTCTCCACCAGGAGCACATCATCCTGCACGAGATCAGCCACATGCTCCTCGAGCACGACGCCGGCGGTCTGCCCCCGGCTTCCGCCATGAGCGCCCTCATGCCCGACCTCTCCCCCGGCCTCGTGCGGCAGTTGATGGCCCGTACGTCGTACGACACACCCCAGGAGCAGGAAGCGGAGACGCTGGCGAGCCTCATGTGGAGCACGGCGCTGCTCTCCGCCGGCCCGGAGCGGCCCACGCCCACGCCCGAAGGACCGCTGGGGAAGCTGGAGAAGGCACTGGGGCTGGACACCCCGTGCTGAGTGACGCGGTCCTGGCCGGCGACCGATTACAGACCCTGGGAACGCTGACCATGTGGGCCGCCATCCTGCTGAGGGCGCCCCACGCCCTGGTGTCGCAGCGTCAGCGGCCACTCTGGCTGATCATTCTGGCGGCGGCGGTGGCGAACTCCCTGGACCTGGAACAGACCGGGTACCTCCTCGACCGGTGGGGCTGGGACGGTCACGGCATGGACCTCGTACGCAACGTCTGTGGGGTCGTCTCGGCGGTCATCCTCCTGGAGTTCACCGGTTCCGTCACCGGGGACCGGACACTGCGGCGCCGACTGCGTGTGGTGGCGGCCAGCGTCGTGCCCGCCGTGATCGTCCTCGACATCGCGAGTCCGCCGCATGCCGCACACAGCGTCGGGGCGGGCGGCACGCCCACGCCGTCCACGGCGTTCTGGCTCCTCATCGTCGTCACGCACCTGGCTGCCAACTGGGTGTGCGCGCTGGTCTGTCTGAGGCACCTGCGTGACAGCGGCAACCGTCGGCTGCGCGCCGCGGTCATCCTCTTCTCCTCCGGAACCCTGTTTGCCAGCCTTTTCTGGCTGAGTGTCCTCTGCCAGCTCGCGGCCGGCCCTTCCTGGCCGCTCTCCCTCAAGCCGTTCTTGCTCGCCCTGCACGGGCTGCTCACCTCGGCCGCCCTGACGATTCCGACCGTGGCGGCGATCCGCCAGGCCGTGACGGAGTCATGGAGTTGCTGGCGGATCTGGCCGATGTGGCGGGAGTTGATGGACGCATGTCCGAACGTCGCCCTCTCCCAGCCGCGTCCGCGGCTCCTCGCAGTTCTGTCCCCGAAGGGGAAACGCCGACTGCTGCTCTACCGCCAGGTGGTCGAGATACATGACGCCATGCTCGTGCTGCACGACTACGCGCCCGCCGAAGTGCACGCGAGGGCACGGCACTTGTTCGCGTCCAAGAGCCAGGGAACGGACCGGGCCGCCACCGCGTTGGCCCACCTCCTCAAGGAGGCGCGCCGGGCGAAACTGGCCGGCGACCCACCACGGCGCCACGCCGGCGCCGTCTCCGGTCCCGGCTGTGCGGACCTCTCCGAGGAGAGGGCGTTCCTGACCCGGGTCGCCTGTGTGTACGCCACCGCTTCGGTGCCGGTGTCTCCCTCCCCTGCGGCACACCCGGCGGCCGGTCCGCACCACACACCGACGACAGACGAACCACGCGGAACACACGGAACACAGGGAACACAGGGAGGAAATGTCGTATGAGCACAGTCGCCCCGCCCCGTGCCGGACGGCGGGAGTGGACCGGACTCGCCGCCCTGGCCCTGCCCACGCTGCTCATCTCCATGGACATGACCGTCCTGTACCTGGCGATGCCGCAACTGAGCGTCGATCTCGGGCCGACCTCCACGGAAATGTTGTGGATCACCGACATCTACGGCTTCCTCATCGCCGGCGCGCTGGTCCCGATGGGGGCGCTCGGTGACCGGGTGGGCCGTCGTCGGCTGCTGCTGACCGGCGCCGCCTTGTTCGCCGCCGCTTCGGTCCTCGCCGCGTACTCGACGAGCGCGCCCATGCTGATCGGCGCACGCGCCCTGCTGGGGCTCGCGGGGGCCACGCTGATGCCCTCCACTCTGTCGCTGGTCCGCGTGATGTTCGAGGACACCCGCCAACGAGGCTTCGCCGTCGCCGTGGTGATGACCAGTTTCTCGGTCGGCACCACCATCGGCCCGGTGCTCGGCGGTGTGCTGCTGACACACTTCTGGTGGGGCTCGGTGTTCCTGCTGGGAGTGCCGGTCATGGTGCTCCTGCTCGCCCTGGGACCGACCCTGCTGCCCGAGTACCGCGACCCCGCTGCCGGGCGGCTGGATCTGGCCAGCGCCGTACTGTCGCTGGCCGCCGTGCTGTCGGTGGTGTACGCGGTCAAGCAGCTGGCCGAGCACGGCGTGGGCTGGGTGCCGGCGGTGTCCGCCTCGGTCGGGGTGGCGGTGGGCACGGCCTTCGTCCGCCGCCAGCGACGGCTGACCGACCCGCTGCTCGACCTCGGGCTGCTCGGCGACCGGGTCGTCAACGCCTCACTGGGAATCTATCTGCTGGGGCTGCTGGCCATGGGCGGTACCCAGTTGTTCATCGCCCTGTACCTGCAGGAGGTCCTGGGACTGTCGCCCATGCTCGCCGGCGCGTGGATGGTCCCCGCCGCACTGGGCACCATCGTGGGTTCGCTGCTGGCTCCGTTGCTCGTACGCCGACTGCGTCCGTTCGCCGTCGTCAGCGGCAGCCTCCTGCTGGCGGGCGTGGGCTTCGGCACCATGACCCGGCTGGGCAGTGACGACCTCCCGCTGCTCATGGTGGGCTACGTGATCGTCGCACTCGGCCTGAGCCCGATGATCGCCCTGTGCACAGACCTCGTCATCAGTACGGCGCCGCCCCAGAGGGCGGGAGCGGCATCGGCCCTGTCCGAAACCAGCGGCGAATTGGGCGTGGCGCTCGGCGTCGCGGTGCTCGGCAGCTTCGGCATGGCGGTTTATCGGGACCGGCTGTCGGACACCGCGCCGGACGGTCTGCCCCCGGAGGCGGCGGACACCGCGACGAACACCGTCGCCGGCGCGGTGCGGATCTCCGGGGAACTCCCCGGCCGCCTCGGCGAAGCCCTGGCCGACGCCGCCCGTGAGGCCTTCGCCCACGGCCTCGCTCTGGCCTCCGTGGCCGCCACCCTGATCGTGATCACCGCCGCCGTCCTCAGTGCGGTCCGGCTCCGCGATCTGCCTGCCTCCGCTGCCTCTGCCTCCGCTGCCACCGCAGTCCACCCGGACAGGGACCGGGCCCCCTCTTCAGGACCGGATGCCGAGGGGCGGGCCTCCTCGGCGCAGCCTGCCTGTGTCCTCGGTGACGGCGAACAGGGCCACCGTAGCGACAGGAGGAAACAGTCATGATGCATGACATGGTGATCACTGGCGGCGCCGCACACATCGCGGCCGAGGACGTCATCAAGACGCGCGGGGACCGGACCGTACTGAACGGTGTCACCCTCACCGTCTCGGCGGGCGACCGTCTCGGCTTGATCGGGGAGAACGGCGTCGGCAAGTCGACCCTGCTGCGCGTCCTCGCCGGCGGCGAGGCCGCGGACCGGGGACAGGTCCGGTACGCACTCGACGGGAACCCCGGCTTTCTGCCTCAGGAACCCGAACTGCCGGGCGACTGGGACCTGTCCCGGTGCCTCGCCCTGGCCCGCGCCGACCTGGACGGGATCAGTGAGCGGATGCGCGAGCTCGAGCAGCGCATGAACGACGGCGACGAGGCCGGGCTGTCTCCGGTGCTGGACGAATACGCCACGCTCCAGGAGGAGTTCTCAGCCCGCGACGGCTGGCGCTTCGAGGCGCGCGCCACAGAGGTCTTCGAGGCACTCGGTCTGCGCCGACTGCCGCCGGACCGGCTCGCCCGCGACTTGTCCGGGGGCGAGCGGGCCCGCCTCAGTCTGGCCCTGCTCGTCCTGCGCCGACCGCCCGCACTGCTGCTCGACGAGCCGACGAACCACCTCGACGACGCGGCGGCGGACTGGCTCGTCGGCTGGCTCGGCTCGTATCCCGGACCGTGCCTGATGGCCTCACACGACCGTGACCTGCTCGACGGCGCCGTCACCGGCCTGATCGACCTGGACGGCCCCGAAGGCACGGCCGTCCGCTACGGCGGACGGTACGGCTCGTACGCCGCCGAACAGGTGGCGGCACGGCGACGCTGGGACACCCGGTACCGGGAGTGGGAGGAAAAGCGCGCCGTGGCTCAGCGGCGGCTGTCCCGCGCCGGCGTGTCGGCGCGCTCCTACCGGGGGCCACGCGACACCGGGAAGATGGAGTACGACGCCCGGGCCGTCGGCGCGCAGGCGGCCGTTTCGCGGCAGGCACGTTCGGCCCGGGAGGAGCTCCGGCGCCTGGACGCCACCCCCGTACCAAGGCCGCCGGCACCGCTGCGCTTTCGAGCGGTCGGCCTCGTCGACGCCGAGTCCGACGGCCTTGGCGCACCGGACGCCGACGACGGCCTCCTCGTCGACGCCGAGGCCACGGCGGCACTCGACGGCATCCGTCTCCCTCCGGTGGCTCTCGGGGGCAAGGACCGCGTCGTGGTGGTGGGCCCGAACGGCGCGGGCAAGTCCACCCTGCTGCGCGTCCTGGCGGGAGAGTTGCCTCCGAGCTCGGGCACGGTGCGGTACAGGCCGGGCGTGCGTGTCGCGCACTTGCCTCAGGAGAGCCACTTCGGCTCCGGGCACCGCCCCATGCTGCGGGCCTTCGCCGAACGGGTGACGGCCTCGGAGGACGAAGCCGCTGAACACCTCCTCGGCCTGGGCCTGTTCCGGAAGGAGGACCTGCGGGTACCGGTGGGTTCGCTGAGTGTGGGGCAGCGGCGCCGGCTCGACCTCGCTCGCCTGGTGCGGCTCCAGCCTCACGTACTGCTCCTGGACGAGCCGACCAATCACCTGAGCCTGCCCCTGGTCGAGGACCTGCAAGCAGCACTCGACGAGTTCCCCGGCCCGGTCCTCACCGTCACACACGACCGCCGGCTGCGCCGCGCGGCAGGTCGGCTCATCGACAT
The DNA here is from genome assembly GCF_033794485.1 of Streptomyces sp. MB09-02B. Taxonomy (NCBI): domain Bacteria; kingdom Bacillati; phylum Actinomycetota; class Actinomycetes; order Kitasatosporales; family Streptomycetaceae; genus Streptomyces; species Streptomyces sp. MB09-02B. The sequence goes on along the minus strand of NZ_JARGEE010000056.1, from coordinate 6,093 downwards.
GGGACATTCCGCCTCACCGCAGTGACTGAGGTCGTGGGAGCCACGACGCCGACGGTTGCACTGGGAGGTGGCCGCGAGGTCCGTGAACCCCTTGCGGATCAGGGCCTGATACTCCTCGGTGACGTAGCCGTGCCCCATGCTGCCCGGTTCGAGCGATAGCCGAGTTCGACCACGGCGGGGCTGTGCTCGTCCAACGGCCGGAACAGGGAAGGGTGCGCGACGAGGGCCTTGCAGTGGCCCAGATAGGCACGCTGCTGGGCGGACTTCACCAGTTTGCAGACCATCGCCGAGGCCGCGCCCACGCTGCCGGCCCAGGAGTGGCCGATTCCCGGTAGCCGTCGCTCATGGCGATCAGCTCCTTGGTGCCGTCTGCGCATGCGCCCTTGTTCCGGCCAAACCCGCGCGAGGTGGCGGCGAAGTCTCACAGGTTCGTCCCTGCGGAAACGGCCAAGAGGGTCGGTCGTGCCTTGTCTCGCCGCGCTGATGACGTGGTCGATCGCGGTGGCGACGTCCTTGGCGACATGGGTGGGCTGGTAGGTGTCCTGGGCTCAGGGCTGTCCTTTCGACACCCGCACGGTTCGAAGCCCGAGCGCGATAGCGCCGGAGTTGTCGGCATACGGGGAATCGCCGATGCCCCACGCATCGGGCAAGGGCATTCCGACGGTATCTGCGGCAGCATGGAAGAATCCTAGGTTCGGGTGGACCAGCACTGGAGGTACCCCTGAACGCGTTCCGGATCGCCGTCGGGCAACACTTGAGGGCTTGCGGTGGGAGCATCGGAGTGCTCTTCGGGATGAGGCTGCGATGGCGCCGCCAAAGCCCAAGGTCGACTTGTACGCGGCGATCCGTCGTGATGCCCGGGCAGATATGTCGTACCGGGCGTTGATGCGTGAGCTCGGTGTCGGGTTCCGCACGGTGAAGGCCGCAGTGGAGTCGGTCTGGCCGCCGCCCCGGAAGAAGCCGCGTCCTCGCTGGACACGTCTGGACCCCTACAAGCCGGGATCGCCCTGGAGGCCGCCGGCTGCAGGGTGGTGCACGCGTCCATCCCGCAGTCCCACCGGCGCGGGGACCGAGGCAGAGGTGGGCTTCGGCGCGTGAACGTACGCCTGGCCGGCGCAGCATGCAGCAAGATGTCTGGGATGACTCCCCTCGACAACGCCTGGGACGAGCTGCGCGGACAGCTTCGGCTTGGCCAGCAGCTGACCGGAACAGTGGACTGGGTTCGCCATCCCGGCGTCACCGGGATCGGTGTCGACTTGGGGCTTGCCGTCACCGGCTTCGTCGACATACTCATGCTGCCGCGGGACGCGACGCGCTGGCCTGCCGTCGGCACAACGACGGACTTCGAGATCTGGTGGATGGATAACCGTCCGCAGATCAGGCTCATGCCCGTCGACCCGGGCTTCGTGCGTGAGGACTTCGGCAGCTGGGTGCTCGTGGAGGACTCCCCGGCAGCAGCGCTGTGGCGTGAGCGCCATCGAGGGCTCGCAGAGGTTTCTGGCAAAGGACCGACCATCTGAGTGCGCCCGCAAATCACCTTGCTCTGCTTGTTGTTGACGTAGGCATTCAGCTTGGCACTTCTTGTTCGCGACTGGACGAGGGCGACGCCCTCATTCGCCGGCGCACGCTGCCTGCTGCCTGCTGCCTGCTGCCGCGATACGTCTCAGTTTCTGATGAGAGGCTCGTATCGGTGACCCTCCGGCGTGAGGATGAGAACGAAGCTCTCTCCTACCCGAACAGCTACCTCCCACAAGCGGGCCAGAACCTCTCCCTGCTCCGGGAGGCCGAGGCCAAGGGCTGCAGCAGCTCGGTCTCGTCGGGCCACGAGGTCCGGCATGCCCTCGACGTACTCGGCCGCGAGCTCGCGGCTCTCCTCGTCTTCGAACGTCTCGCAGTCGCGCCACCACGGGGCGACCAGCAGCAGCCGCAGGAGCTCGGGCAGTCCGATCGCCACCAGAGCCGCACGCCCTTCGGAGTCGGCACAAAGACATTGTTCGCCCCGTCCTGCCGGACGGGTAAGCGGCGGGTAGCCGTTGGAGGCGGTCCGCGTAGTCTCGCGGGATGCATTCTCATCCGAGATTCGAGAACCCTCCCGCCCTGCCTCACGGGGTGGTGGTCGAGACGTTGGAACGTGCTCTGCGTGACCGCTCAGCAGAGTGCGAGGCGGCAGGAGTCCTGGTCGGCACCGCGTTGAACGACGGTGACGCGGGGTTCGTCGAGCACTGGTGCGTGCAGGTCGGGACGCGGGCTGTGTCGGGTAGTCCGCTGCTCGGGCTGGCTGGGCTGTGCCTGGGCCATACCGCTCGACGCTTTGGGCATCTCAGCGATGAGGCTCGCGCGCTGGCGGAGTCCCTGGCGGCGCGGGCCGAGGCGGACCCGTCGGATGTGGACGGTCGGGCCCTCGACGGCCATGACGATGTCCGGAGCTTCCTCCACCTGTGGTGACTCCGCGTGGTGCCGCTGTTGGTGTCGACGGTCGAAACGCGGGTCGACACCGAGCGATTCCCCACCCTCCGTGTCGTTCAGCTGATTCCCCGGTGCGTCGCTCCTCCTCTCGGACGCCGACCTCGCGCCTCGGGAACTCGGGTTGACGGCTGATCGTCTTCTGGACATGTCCCGTGTTCTCGTTCTCGGTGTCGACCCGCGCGCAGTGCCCGGTGTGGATGGAGATGCCCTTCGAGTGGCCCTCGATCTGGAACTGGCCCGATTCGGCGAACACGCCATCGATGCGTCGATGACGCTGATCGAGCTGGATGAGTCGACCGCGCCGACGATCGTCGCAGCACTGTCCGAGCACAGCTGGGACGTCGTTGTCATCGGGGGTGGGATCCGCAAGCCGGAACTTCTTCTGCCGCTCTTTGAGCAGGTCGTGAATCTGGTCCGCCGTCACGCGCCGAAGGCGGCGATCGCGTTCAACACGAGTGGCGGCGACAGCGTCGAGGCAGCCAAGCGGTGGCTGTGAGTCAGGGCGTGCAGATCTTTGACTCGTGGCTTTCCGCTCGGCGGTTCGCTGGTCTGGCACGGAGCGGGATCGGAGTGGTCGCCCGTGCCGCCGGTGTCCGAGAAGCCACGGCGTCGCCAACGCCTTCTACCTGTATCTCAGGGATCCCGACGGCCACCGGGTCGAGATCGGTACCTTCGACTACTGCACCGGCGACCCGATCACGAGACCTACAGCTGGCCACGCAGGTCTCGACCTCGACGGCCACCCACAGCCCGTCTCCGACGCGCTGCTCGTCGAGTCCGCCGTCCAGGTGGGGGCGGACGGACTGGGCTGAGTCGCCCGAGGGCTCGCGAGGCTCCCGGCTCGCAGAGAAAAGCTCTGTTCCCTCGCTCGGCGGCAGGATTCCCCGCGAAGGGTGCCGCCGAGCCCGGTCAGTCCTCTCCGGTGCAGCCGATCGTGTGCGAACGACGTGGGGTCAGTCGTCGCAGGAGACTTCGCTGTCTCCGGGATCGCCCAGGCAGATGTCGTTGCCGTCCTGGCCGTCGCTGAAGTCGTTGCCCTGGATGCCTTCCGTGCCTCCCCGCATGGTGTCGGCACCCGCGCCGCCCCACAGCTCGTCGGCGCCGGCCCCGCCGTTCAGGGAGTCGTCGCCCGCGTCGCCCTCCATCACGACACGGACGTCGCTGGACCGCGCGTCGAAGGTGTCGTCGCCTTCCTTCCCGTAGAGATAGGCGCGGGTCCTGGTGGTCTCCAACGTCACCGTGTCGTCGAGGTCGCCCGTGTCGATGGACAGCGCGCGTACCCCGGCCGCGCAGATCACGGAGTTGGGGGTCCGCTGGGTGCAGCCCGTGCCGGCGGTGACGGTGTCGCCCTCGTCGGCGATGACGATATGGCCGCCCGACACGCTGACGGTGATCTGGTTGGCCTTGCCCTCGGCGGCGGCGACGTAGATGAACGCGAAGTTCGCGGTGACCCCGTCGCGGCATGAGCCTGCCCTGCCGGCAGCAGTACCGCCGCACCTACCGCCGCCGCCGTGACTGCCGCCTGCAACCCCTTGCGGGTTGACGTTCGCATGCTGCTCCTGTCGTCGAGGTGTCCGTGCACCGACCGTTCGTCGGGCGTTCGGCACTCGCTGCAGCATGCTCATGGCAAGGTCGGGGCGGATGGGGGCACGGCCCCCAGTTATGGCGGACGCGTCAAGGAGTGCGTCCCACGGGCGTCCCAGCGCCCGGGGAAGGTGCCAGGCAGCAGCGGCCACGGCGTCCCACCGTCCCCCGGACTCCGGTTCTCCTTGCCGAGAAGGATCATCGTCGGCAATGTCTGTTGCCCGCCGGGCCTCTCCGCGATCACCGGAGACCGGGACCCCGTGGCATCTCAACGACAGAAGGAAGCAGACATGCGCCTTTCCCTCAGCAAGCGCACTTTCGCCATGGTCGGCGCCATGGTCGCCGGTTCGGCGATCTTCGCGGCGCCCCAGGCCCACGCCGACTCCTACAAGGGATGCGCGTACCCCCGCGTCTGCTTCTATCTCACCGCCGCCGACTGGCAGGCGCAGTCGCCGACCGCCGCGTACCAGGACGTCACCGACTACTACCAGAACCTGGGATCGCGGAGCCGGGGCTCGACCTATGTGTTCAACACCCGCAACGACGACCGGGTGATGCTCAGGTACCTCCGCAACGGCGTGACCGGCTACGAATGCATCGAGCCGAGCACGGGACGCCAGTACCCCTCCTATTTCACCGTGACGGGCGTCATGATCCAGAGCGCTTCCAGCTGCGACTGACGCTCAGGGAGGGACTCAGGAGCAGTCGTACGTGAAGCGGGTGGCCGCGGTGTGCGGGTCTGCCGTGAGGATGCGCAGTTCGGCCCGGGCCTTGCGGTGGCCCTTGCCCTGGAAGGTCCACCGCAGGTGCACGCGTGCCTGACGCTGGCCCCGGACCATCACCTCTTCCAGGACAGCCGAGCGGGTACCGTCGCTGCGGATCCAGCGGTACGAGAACGTGCCCGGTCGGCCGTTCGTCGCGACGACGGCGACGATGTCCGCGGTGCTGTCGCACCGCAGGACCGTGGGCCGGGCCGTGACCGTCACCGCGTCGATCTTGAGAGGCGGTCCGAGCCGCTGCCAGGCGAGGAACGCGAGGACGCAGAGGAGCACCAGCACGGGCAGGGCGTGTCGGCGCAGCCGTCGGCGCCGGGGTACCGGGGTCGGCGGCAGGGCGGGGAGCGTGCGGTGGGTTCGCTGCGCGACGATGTTCGTCACGCCCGGGCCGAAGCGCAGCAGCGTGCCGTCGATGCGGTCGGGCGGGGTGGACCCGTTCACTGCGGCTGTGGGGGGCTGTTCGACGGTCGCCTCGGCGACGGTCTTCTCGGCGACAGTCGCCTCGGCGAGGGTGTCGCCGGTCTCGGGTCTCACGATCCAGTGGCTGGCCAGCACAGTGGCGCTGTACTCGGCGTATTCGGCGCGCTCGGCGTGTTCGCTGTCGGCCGTGTCCGCCTCGGCAGCGGGTACGCGGTCCTCGACCGGGCCGAGGTGCATGGTGGGGGCGGACTCGCCTGCGGTCGGAAGGACCTGGGTGGGCTCGCCGCCTTCGGTGCGCTCCGGCACCTGCGTGGCCGTGTCGTCGATGCCCTCCACCAGGGTCACCGAGTCCGGCAGCATCATCGTGGGCTCGTCGGCCTCCGCCGGCGCGGGTGTGCTGTCGTCGTTCTGCGTGGTCATCGGATATCACACCGTCTGGTCAGAAGCTGCTGCGAGGCGCCGCCGTCGGCGGCGGTCGGGGTCGTCGCGGCCTGCACCGCCCAGTACCTGTAGCAGCCGGTGCTCCGGAAGGCGTGGTCGACGGTGAGCGTGTACTGGGTGGCGCCGCTGCGTTCGAAGGTCTGGGACGTGCCCTCCGGGGCGCCGAGTTGTCCTCTCGAGTCGCCCGCGAACCACGAGACGGTGAGGGAGACCGGTCCGGTGCCGTCCGTGACGATGCCGATGGTCGCCGTGGCGGTCACCGGACCCGTCTGGCGGAAGCCCGACACCGACACATCCTTGACGGCGGGGGCGGTGACCGGGGTCGGGGAGGTGGTCGTGGGCGCAGGGGTGGTGGTCGTCCCGCCGGGCTCGGCCGTCTCCGTGGTCCCGTCCGTGGTGGTGGAGG
>NZ_JARGEE010000569.1:0-4843 GCF_033794485.1 Streptomyces sp. MB09-02B | reverse complement strand
TTTCCCACCCCCTCCGACCGAGTGACACGGAGAGAGACTCCTCCCCCGACCTCTACGCGCGTGGTTCACGTGGCGTTGACCACGTGATACACACAGGCGGGTCACATCCTGTCCGCCAGCAGGAAGGTTCTCCCCGTGTCAGTGACCCGCCGTCAGGCCCTCGCCCGCTCGGGCGCCGGTATCGCAGGCATTGCGTTCACCGGAACCCTCTCCGAGCTCTTCGTGGGCACGGCCACCGCGCAGAGCACCCTCGGCCACTCCGGCTACGGCCCCCTGATCCCCGACCCGAACGGCCTGCTCGACCTGCCGAAAGGTTTCCGCTATCGGGTCCTCTCCCGTGAGGGCGACCCCCTCCGCTCGGGCGAGGGCCCGGTGCCCAGCAACCACGACGGCATGTCCGCCTTCCCCGGCAGGCACGGCCGTGTCCACCTCGTCCGCAACCACGAGAACCGCCACAACGGCCGTATCCCGGTCCCCACGATCAAGGGCCTGACCTACGACCCGACGGGCAAGGGCGGCTGTACGTCCCTCACGCTCGACGCCCGGGGCAAGGTCCTCTCGGAGCAGGTCGCCATCGCCGGCACGGCGGTCAACTGCGCGGGTGGGCCCACCCCTTGGGGCACCTGGCTGACCTGCGAGGAGAACGAGGACAAGGCCGGCACCAACGGCTACACCAAGGACCACGGCTTCATCTTCGAGGTCGACGCGGCCGACCCGCGACGTTCGGGAGCCGTGCCGCTCACCGCGATGGGCCGCTTCCAGCACGAGGCGATCGCGGTGGACCCGAAGCGGGGAGTCGTCTACGAGACGGAGGACGCCTTCGAGCAGCCCTTCGGCCTCTTCTACCGCTTCCTCCCCAACAAGCCCAAGGGTGGCCTCGGTTCACTGCGCGCGGGCGGCCGTCTGCAGGCGATGCGGGTCCCGGGCGTCCCCGACCTCTCCCCCATCCAGGAGCCCGGAGCCTGCTTCGACGGCATCGAGTGGGTCGACGTCCCCGACCCCCTGGCCGCCCAGACCGCCATCCGCCACCAGGACTTCGGCCCCAAGGGCATCACCCACGCGCAGAAGCTGGAAGGCTGCTACTGGGGCGGCCGCTGCGTCTACTTCGTCTCCTCCTTCGCCCGCAGCTCGGAGGGTTCGGCCGCCGACCACTACGGCCAGATCTGGCGCTACGACCCCGACCACCGCACCCTCACCCTGGTCATCGCCTTCGGCCCCGACACCGACCTCCAACTCCCCGGCGAATCCCCCGACAACATCTGCCTCGCCCCCTCCGGCGGCCTCATGGTCTGCGAGGACGGCAACGGCGCCCAGCACGTCTACGGCGTCACGCGCCGCGGCGACGTCTACGCCATGGCCCGCAACGCCCAGAACATCGGCACCGCCGAGGAACCCGAATGGGGCGAGTTCGCGGGCGTCACCTTCTCCCCCGACGGCGACACGATGTACGTCAACTGCTACACCCCGGGCACGACCTTCGCGGTGACGGGCCCTTGGCGCCGCTGATCGCCGACGACGAGAACCGGCGGCAGCGGGCGGCCCGTCAGCCGTCTGCTGCCGCGCTGCCGGCGTGTACGGCACAGCGCCGTACACGCGTGTTCGATGGACAGTACGCGTAACCGTTCGTGACGCTGGGTGAGTTGACCGTGGGGAGACCCGACTCATCTGGAGGTGGCCGAACATGGGTGTCGACTGGGAGCCGGACCCGTCCGACAGTCTCAAGACGTTCGGGGCGTTCGTGCAGGCGCTGCGCGAGCACCACGGCTACACGAGGGAGCAGTTCGCTCCGCTGGTGAGCTTCAGCGTGCACACCGTCGCCTCCATCGAGTTGGGCAGGCGGATGGCGGACGAGGTGTTCGTGGAGCGGGCGGATCGCGTGCTGGGGGACACGGGCGCGCTGCGCAGGGCGGCGAAGCACGTCTCCCGGCAGCCGGGCCTGGCGTCGTGGTTCCGCCGGTGGGCCCAGCTGGAACGGCACGCGGTGAGTCTGTGCACGTACGAGTGCCGCCTCGTGCCGGGCCTGTTGCAGCCGGAGTCGTACGTGCGGGCGCTGTGCGACGAGGATGTACCGCCGTTGCCCGACGACGAGTTGGAGGCCCTCGTCAAAGCGCGCATGCAGCGGCAGACGCTGTTCCGCGACGAGCCCAGGACCACGTTCGACTTCGTCGTCGAGGAGGCCGTGCTCATGCGTCGCCTCGGCGGCACGGACGTCTGTGTCGATCTGCTCGACCACCTGTTGGCGGCCAGCACGTTGCGCAACGTCACCCTCCAGATCATGCCTGCGCGCACCGAGCATCACGCGTGTCTGGCGGGCCCCATCCGCCTGCTCGAAACCCCTGACGCACAGCGGTACGCGTACTCCGAGGGCCAGGAGAGCGGGCGTCTGATCGCCGACAGGAAAGAGGTGGCCAAGCTCTCCCTGCGCTATGCCAGACTGCGTTCGCAGGCCCTCTCCCCGCAGGACTCCGTGGGCCTGTTGAAGAGAATGCGAGGAGAGCTATGAGCACCACTGAACTGCACTGGACCAAGAGCAGCTACAGCAGCGCCCAGGGCGACGACTGCGTAGAAGTCGCCCCCCTCCCCTCCGCCGTCCGCGTCCGGGACTCCAAGCGTCCCGCCGGCCCCGCGCTGACCCTCTCCGCCGCCGCCTGGGTCCCCTTCATCACCCAGGCGGGTGACTTCGGGGCGGACTCCCCGGCGATCGGCAGTTGAACCGACTGTCCGCTGACCCCATCGCCGTACTTTCGTGCGGTGATCAGTCCCGTACGCAGCATCACCGCGCTCTGCGCGCTCGGCGCGCTCGGCGCCGCCCTGACCGCCTGCGGCACCCCGCACGCCTCGACGCGCATCGTCAACGCCACCGCCAGCCCCTCGGCGGCGACCGCGTCCCGGCCGCCCACGCTCGCGCCGGGCCCCGCCGGGCTGACCCCGGTGTTCGAGCACGGTCCGCGCAGCCGCACCGACAAGACCGTCGCGCTCACCTTCGACGCGGACATGACCGCGGATCAGGGTGAGCGGGCCGCTGCGGGGGAACGGTTCGACAATCCGGAGCTGATCGCCGCGCTGCGTCAGCTGAAGGTTCCGGCCACGCTGTTCATGACGGGGCGGTGGGTCGAGGAGTACCCGATCCAGGCGCGGTCCATCGGACGGGACCCGCTGTTCGAGGTCGCGAACCACTCGTACAGCCATCACGCCTTCACCGAGAACTGCCACGGCCTGCCGACCATGGCGCCCACGCGGATGCGGGCGGATCTGGAGCGGGCGTACCGCGTGTTCCGGGAGGCGGGGGTCAGCGATCCGATGCCGTACTTCCGGTTCCCCGGCGGCTGCTACGACAGCCGCGCGCTGCGCAGGCTCAGCGCGTCCGGGGTGACGGCGGTGCAGTGGGACGTGACGAGCGGCGACGCGTTCGCGACGGACCCGGACGACGTGGTGCGGGAGGTGCTGGACGGGGTGCGGCCGGGGTCCGTCGTGGTCATGCACTGCACGCGGAGTGCCGCGCCGGTCACGGAGCGGGCCGTACGGAAGATCGTGCCGGCGCTCCGGAAGCGCGGTTTCCGGTTCGTGAAGGTGTCGGAGCTGGTCGGGACGACGGCGGCGAAGGCCGTGGCGGCGCCCTGAGCAGGTCTGCGCGCGGCCGCTCTACGCTGGATGTATGAGCGAACACGACTACTACGGCGGCGGCAGCGGGGGCCCGACCGCGACACCGCGTCCTGAGTCGGATCCGGCTCCGGTCCTGTCACCGGAGACCGCCGACGGTCCTCCCTTCGCCGAGTGCGTCCTGTGCCGGCAGCCCACCGAGTACCCGGAGTCCCACAAGGGGATCACCCTGTGTCCGGTGTGCGAGTGGCGGGAGGCCGAACGGATCGCCTGCTCAGGCTGAGCGGCGCCTGGTCAGGGCGCAGGCGAGGGCGGTCGCGGCCGCCGTGAGGAGCCCGGCCGCGAGCAGGGGCAGGACGGGGACCGGGATCGTCGCGTGCCGCGAGCCGTCGACGAGGGCCGTGACCGCCGCCCTGGCCGGGGAGCCGGCCACCACCAGGGCCAGCAGGACGCCGAGCAGGAGCGCGGGAACGGCCCGGCCCCGCGATCGCAGCAGCGGCCAGTTCGTGAGCGCGCCGACGGCCGTACCGAGCAGGGCGCAGACGAGGGCCGCCAGGAGGCCCGCGCCGCCCGCCGGGAGTGACTCGACACGCGTCTGGTGGTCCGTGCTCGTGGGGGCGCTGATGAAGGTGACGAGGACCGTGGCCGCCGTCCCGAGGAGCGCGGCCGCCGAGAACGCGACCAGGACACAGGCCAGGTGCGCACGGCCCGGCCCTGCCGCCGCCCCCGTACAACTGCGGGCCGCGGGGGGTTCGTTGGTGACGCAGATCCGCATCAGCCACGCGGACACGGGCAGCAGCGCGGCGGCCGTGTAGCCGAGCGAGTCGAGCACCGGCTGTCCGCTCTGCACCCCGATGGCGAGGAACGCCGCGTACAGGATGACGGGCGGCAACCAGCGCTGGGAGCGGACGAGGAGAGCGGCCTGGTAGCGGAGGAGGGCGGTCATCGGGAGCTTTCCACTTCCAGTTCCGTCGTCGGTTCGTCTTCAGGGTCGCCCGGGGCCGCCGCCGCTGTCGGCATGTCGGTCTGTTCGGTCACCGGGGTCACGCGCACCACGTGCCAGGGCGGGCGAGCCTCCAGCAACGCCCTGAGCAGCGAGTCGGACCGGTCCGCCGGGACCGTGAAGAGATGGGACCCGGCCCCGGAATCCTCCACCGCCGACACCAAGTCACGTACGCCGGACGGTACTTGGGCCCCCGGCGCGCCCCGCCCCTCGACCACGACGGAGGCTCCCGCCGAAGCG
>NZ_JARGEE010000568.1:0-4869 GCF_033794485.1 Streptomyces sp. MB09-02B | reverse complement strand
CCCCCGTACGGCCCGCCGCCCACCCTCGTGCGGCGGTTGCGGGAGGACGAATGGCCGCCGCTCGGGGAGTTCCTCAAGGGACTCCGGGTGCACGGCTGCATCTGGGCGCTGGCCGCGATGTGCGCCTGGCCGATGGTGGTCGGTCTGCTGGTGGGCTACCCACTCGCCCGCTCGGCCCGCCGCCCCGCCCGGCGGATCTTCCCCTCCCGCTCCCGCCACCGTCCCCTGGAGGACGACGTGACCCGGGTGCAGCGCAGGCGCGCCTGGACGGCCACCGTCATGTCGCTGCTGATCCTGGCGGTGTACGGCAGGCCCGAGGACGTCGACCAGGCACAGCAGCAGTTCATGATGCGGCTGACCATCAGCCCCTGGCTGCTGCTCCTGAGCGCGCCCGTCGTCGTCGCGGCCCTGTTCCGCTGGTCGTCGCCGGGCGCGCGCCGCGCCATGCGCGCACCGCTGCGCACCGCCGGGAAGTCCGCCCTGTGGTACGTCGGCGCCTTCACGGCGGTCCCGCTCCTCGGCGGGGCGATCTACTACTCCCGCGTCCACCTGGCACCGGACAGGAACCTGTGGGTGCCCCTCGCCCTCCTCGTCCCGCTGCTCTGGGTGCTGCTCTTCATCGTGTTCGCCACCGGTCCCGCCGTCCGCAGTGCGTTCAACACCGTCGATGTGCACCCCGCGCTCCCCGCACTGCTCACCGGCGCCCTGGTGTGGGAGTTCTCCGCCATCAACCTGGCCGTCGGCGGACTGCCGCCGGGCCCGCCCCTGGTCCAGCTCGCCGCCCTCGTCGGCGGCCCGGCCTCGGTGACGGCCGTCGCGTGCTGGGAGATACGCCGGCTGCGCACCCGCCACGGCGTGCGACTGCGCGCCTGACGGACGGCCCCCGGCGCGGCCCGGGTCAAGCCGTACGCGGCACCACGCGCTGCCCCACCGACCCGTACACCCACGCCGACGCCTCGTCGATGAAGTCCCCGGGGAAGCCCAGCCGGAAGTCGGTGGTTTCCTCCAGCCGGGCCAGGACCTCCTCCGGGAGGACCAGTCGGGCGGCTCCCAGGTTGTCCATCAGCTGTTCGACCCGGCGGGCGCCCAGGACGGGGTGCACGGCGGGGGAGTGGGCCATGGTCCAGGCGATGGCCACCTGGGCCGGGGTGGCGCCGAGTTCGTCCGCGGCACTCTGCACGGCCTCCGCCACCGCACGCTCGCGCACGCCGATCGCCTCGGCCGACAGCCGGGTCGCGGTGCCCGGCGTCACCCCTCCCGGGCGGGTGTACTTGCCGGACAGCACGCCGTTCTGCAACGGGCTCCACGCCGCGACCGACATCCCGAACGCCTCCGCCATCGGCAGCAGCTCCCGCTCGATGTCCCGGTTGAGCAGGCTGTACGGCACCTGCAGCGCCGACAGCGGCGACCAACCCCGCCATTCGGCCAGGGTGTTGGCGCGTGCCACCACCCACGCCGGGGCGTCCGAGATGCCGACGTACAGCACCTTCCCGGACCGCACGGCGTCGTCCAGGGCGCGCATCGTCTCCTCGACCGGGGTGTTGCGGTCCCAGATGTGCACCCAGTAGAGGTCGATGTAGTCCGTCCCCAGGCGCCGCAGACTCGTCTCCAGGGACAGCGCGAGGTTCTTGCGGTGGTTGCCGGCGGCGTTGGGGTCGGCGCCGTCCCGGGACACGGTGTACTTGGTGGACAGCACGAACCGGTCGCGCCGCCCCTTGAGCAGCTCACCGACGATCCGCTCGCTCTCCCCGCCCCGGTAGTTGACCGCCGTGTCGATCACATTGCCGCCGGCCTCCGCGTACACGTCGAGGATCCGCGCGCACTCCTCCGGGGGAGCCCCCACCCCGCCCTGCTCCCCGAACGTCATGGCGCCCAGGAACAGCTCGGAGACGCGCAGCCCCGACCGGCCCAGGAGTCGGTAACGCACCCAAAACCTCCGTCAGTTGAATGCCGTACCGGCCGACACTAACGGGTCGGACCGCGGCGACGCGGTGGTCCGGGCGAAGCGCCCTACGGTAGTGCTCCATGACCGACATCCGAACGGTGGGCCGATGACCGCGATCCGACTGCTCCTCGTCGACGACGACCCCCTCGTGCGTACCGGCCTCTCCCTCATGCTGGGCGGCGCCGACGACATCGAGATCGTCGGCGAGGGCGCCGACGGCGACGAGGTGGAGGCCCTCGTCGACCGCACACACCCCGACGTCGTCCTCATGGACATCCGGATGCCGACCGTCGACGGTCTCGCCGCCACCGAGCTCCTCCGTGGCCGCCCGGACGCGCCCGAGGTCGTCGTCCTCACCACCTTCCACGCCGACGACCAGGTCCTGCGCGCCCTGCGGGCCGGCGCGGCCGGCTTCGTCCTCAAGGACACCGCGCCCACCGAGATCGTCGAGGCGGTACGGCGGGTGGCGGCCGGTGACCCCGTGCTCTCGCCCGCCGTCACCCGCCGGCTCATGGCGCACGCCGCGGGGAGTGCCCCCGACACCCGGCGCACCACCGCCCGTTCCCGGGTCGCCGCCCTCAACGACCGGGAGCGCGAGGTCGCCGTGGCCGTCGGCCGTGGCGCCTCCAACGCCGAGATCGCCGCCGAACTCTTCATGAGCGTCGCCACGGTCAAGACCCATGTCTCCCGCGTCCTCGCCAAGCTCGGCCTCAACAACCGTGTGCAGATCGCCCTGTTGACCTACGACGCGGGCCTGCTGGAGGACGACGGGCACTATGAGTGAGACCACGGGCGCTCCTGGGACGGCGGGCATGCCTGAGACGACGGGCGCTACCCCCGGACGTCCGTCCGGTGGGGCTTCTCGCGCAGTTCCCGCGCCCCTGGAAAAGCGGGGCCGCGCCCCTGCTCTTCCAGGGGCGCGGCGGCCTGATCCTTAGCCGAACACGGACGCCTACTCCCGACCCCCCGGGATCTCGCCCAGGTTGACCGGCCGGTGCTCCCGCCGGGACAGCTCGCACGCCTCCGCCACCCGCAGGGCCTGCAGTGCCTCACGGCCGTCGCACGGGTTCGCCCGCTCCCCGCGCACCACCTCCACGAACGCGGCGATCTCGGCCTCGTACGCGGCGGCGAACCGTTCCAGGAAGCCGGTCCACGGCTTGTCCGCGGGCGGCGGCCCGCTCGGCTCCGTGGACGCCACCGGCGTACGGTCGTCCAGCCCGACCACCACCGTGTCCAGCTCCCCGGCCAGCTCCAGCCGCACGTCGTACCCGGCGCCGTTCACCCGCGCAGCCGTGGCCGTCACGAGCGTGCCGTCCTCCAGGGTGAGCAGCGCCGCCGCCGTGTCGAGATCGTGCGCCTCCCGGAACATCGGGTGCCCGGCGTCCGACCCGGTGGCGTACACGGAGGCGACCTCGCGCCCGGTGACCCACCGCACGATGTCGAAGTCGTGGATCAAGGTGTCCCGGTAGATGCCGCCCGAGATCGGCAGATAGCCCGCCGGCGGCGGCGTCTGATCGGCCGTCAGCGCCCGTACGGTGTGCAGCCGCCCGAGCCGGCCCGCGCGCACCGCCTCCCGCGCCGTGACGTAGCCCGAGTCGAAGCGCCGCTGGAAACCCATCTGCAGCACCGTCCCGGCCGCGTCGACCTCGGTCAGCGCGCTTAAGGTGCCCGGCAGGTCGACGGCGACGGGTTTCTCACAGAAGACGGGCAGCCCCGAGCGTGCTGCCCGACCGATCAGTTCGCCGTGGGCCGACGTCGCGGCCGTTATCACCACGGCGTCCACGCCCCAGGTGAAGATCTCGTCCACGCCCGGCGCCACCGTCTCGCCGAGGCGATCCGCGAGGTCATGGGCCCGAGCCGGGTCTACGTCGGTGATGATCAGAGAGCCGACATCGCGGTGGCGGCTGAGGGTGGTCGCGTGGAACGTCCCGATGCGACCCGCCCCGATGAGTCCGATGCGCATGGGAAACAAAGTGGGGTCGTACCTGCCGCCGTGTCAATGGTTTGTCCGGACAACCGAACCACGCGGCTTCCCGTCGCCCGGGACCGCGGTTACGCTCGGCCCGTGCCGAAACCAGAAGTGGATCCGACCGTGTCGCTCCAGCTCAGCGTCGACCGCAGCAGCCCGGTCCCGCTCTACTTCCAGCTGTCCCAGCAGCTGGAGGCCGCGATCGAGCACGGCGAGCTGACGCCGGGCAGTCTGCTCGGCAACGAGATCGAGCTGGCCGCCCGCCTGGGCCTGTCCCGCCCGACCGTCCGCCAGGCCATCCAGTCCCTGGTCGACAAGGGACTGCTCGTACGCCGCCGCGGTGTGGGCACCCAGGTCGTGCACAGCCAGGTCAAACGCCCCCTGGAGCTCAGCAGCCTCTACGACGATCTGGAGGCCGCGGGCCAGCGCCCGGCCACCCGTGTCCTGGTCAACACCACCGTCGCCGCCTCCGCCGAGGTCGCCGCCGCCCTGGCCGTCGTGGAGGGCAGCGAAGTCCACCGCATCGAGCGACTCCGTCTGGCCCACGGCGAACCCATGGCCTACCTCTGCAACTACCTCCCCACCGATCTGCTCGACCTCGACTCCCCGCAGCTCGAAGCGACCGGTCTCTACCGCCTCATGCGGACCGCCGGCATCACCCTCCACAGCGCCCGCCAGACCATCGGCGCGAGAGCGGCCACACCGGAGGAGGCCGACCGCCTCGGCGAGCCGGAGAGCGCGCCCCTCCTCACCATGCAGCGCACCACCTTCGACGACACGGGCCGAGCGGTCGAATACGGGACCCACGTCTACCGGGCCTCGCGCTACTCGTTCGACTTCCAATTGCTGGTGAGGACGTAGGAGCCGTGAAAGCACGGGGCGCAGCCCCTGCTTTCACAGCTCCTACGTCCTCACCAGCAATTGGAAGTCGAACGAGTAGCGCGAGGCCCGGTAG
>NZ_JARGEE010000567.1:0-4870 GCF_033794485.1 Streptomyces sp. MB09-02B | reverse complement strand
GGTCGGCGGTGGCTTCGGGGGGCGGGTCCTGGGTGTGTGCGTCGGGTTCCCGCAGGATTTCCACGTGGGCCTCGCGTACGGCCGGGCCCGGCTCCACGCCGAGTTCGTCGAGGAGGCGGGCGCGGAGGTCGCGGTGGACGGCGAGGGCCTCGGCCTGGCGGCCCGTGCGGTGCAGGACGAGCATGAGAAGGCGGTGGAAGGCCTCGCGCAGCGGGTGCTCGGCGACGAGGGCGGCGAGTTCGGGGGCGAGGGCGCCGAGGGCGCCGAGGGCGTGCGCCCCGGCGGCCCCCTCGGTCCCCTCGTCCCCCCGGTCGGCCGCGAGGTGGAGTTCCGCGTCGTAGCGTCGCTCCAGGAGCAACAACCTTGCCTCCTCCAGGCGTTGGACGAAGGCCTGGGTGTGGAATGCCTCGATCGGCAGACCGCCGAGCGGTGTCCCCCGCCAGAGGGCGAGCGCGGCGGTGGACTCGCGGACGGTCCGGCTCCAGTCGCGCTCGGCGTGGGCGGTGCGGGCGGCGCGGGCGTGGCTCTCGAAGACGCGGACGTCCAACTCGCCCTCGCCGACCCGCAGCAGATAGCCGGGCGGGACCGCGCGCAGCCGCTCGGGGTCGTCCAACAGCCTGCGCAGCCGGGTCACATGGTTCTGCAGGGAGGCCTGCGCGGACGGGGGTGGCGCCGCGTCCCACAGCACGTCCTTCAGGGTGTCGACGGAGACGACCCGCCCGGGTTCGAGCAGCAGCGCGACGAAGAGGGCGCGCATCTTGCCGCTGCCGACGGACCGTACGCCGTCAGCCGCGTCCCCGGCCCCGTACAGAACCGGCGGACCGAGCAGTCCGAACCGCAGCCCGTCCCGCATAGAACCCGTCCGCTGCCTTTCCGCACCGTCGTTCCGGGCCCGCCCCGCGGCGACCTGCCGCCGCCTCCCGTACGGCCCCCCGTGGAACCGTTGGGCTCATGTTAGCGATCCGTTGGCGGGACCTGATGTGATCACTTCATCGGATCCGGCGACGACGGCGCACGCGTGAGACGCGTAGCTCGGGGGAGTGCCGCCGCCGCCGCCGGATCCGGGAACCGCACAAAGCGCTGTGCCCCGGTCGGTGGAGGTGAACGACCGGGGCACTCGTGTGTGCGGGCCCCGTCGTGGGGCGGGCCTGAAGGATCGTGTGGCGAGCCAGGCCCAAAGGGTCGGGGAGCGGCCCAGGCCCTAAAGGATCGGGGGGCGGCCCAGTCGCGTCAGGCGCCAGACCGTTCGCCAGCTCATCGGCCGGCGCTCGCCGCCCGACTCCCGCCAGCCCTCCGCGAAGCCGCTGAACCAGGCCTTCAGGCCGCCGGCCGAGCGCATCCGCAGCAGGGTGATGAGAACCCATACGCCCAGGTGGACGGGGATGAGCGGGAGCGGGAGGCGGCGGCGGGCGAGCCAGACGCGGTTGCGGGCGTTGACGCGGTAGTAGATGGCGTGCCGGGCCGGTGACGTCTTCGGGTGCTGGAGGAGCAGTTCGGGGGCGTACAGCACGGTCCAGCCGGCGTCGAGCGCCCGCCACGCCAGGTCGGTCTCCTCGTGCGCGAAGAAGAACTCGGCGGCCCAGTCGCCGGTCTCGCCCAGCATGGCCATGGACAGGGCGTGCCCGCCGCCGAGGAACCCGGTGACCGGGCCGCCGCGCATCGGGTCCTTCGCCCCGACCCTCGGTACGTGCCGCCGCTGGGTCTCGCCGTGCTCGTCGGCGATCCGGAACCCGACGATGCCGAGGCGGGGATCGGCGGCGTACAAGTCCCGCACGCGGCGCAGCACATCGGCGTCGACGAGCAGCCCGTCGTCGTCCAGCTCCACGACGACGTCGACGTCACCGAAGGCGCGCAGCCGCTCCAGGGCGACGTTCCGGCCGCCGGGGCAGCCGAGGTTCTCGTCCACCTCGATGAGGGTGACCTCGCCGGGCAGGTCCAGCCGTTCGGCGAACTCGGGGAGGGGGCAGCCGTTCCCCACGACCACGATGCGTTCGGGGGCGACGTCCTGCTTGGCCACGGAGGCGAGCAGCGCGTCCACCTCCGCGGGCCGATTGCCCATCGTCACCACGGCGACAGCGACCCGAGGCCCGGCCTCCACCACGACACCAACCCCATTCCGTCCACGGACCGCCGGCGACGACCGGCGGGGCGACAACGACCGGCGCGGCCGCCGACGGCGCCCCGGCGCGACCCGACGACCGTCGTCCCGCTTCCCGTCCTCCACCGACTGTTTACGGCCGGGATGCTAGTCGTTCACGACGGAGACTTCGCATCGACTCCGCGACTGCCCTGTTCAGGGCCCTGCCCGCAGCCTTCTCTCTGGTGCGGGTCCTGTTCCTCGGCTAAGGTCCCGCCCCATGATCCCTGGGGGAGCGCCGGCGGCGGACGCGACGGTCGTGCGGTTCGGCCTGCGGCGGTTTCTCTGGAGCGTCTCTGCTCAGCTAAGTGATCCTGTGTGATCCGCAGGTTGCGGGATCGGTTGGATGGGTTCCCACCGTGGCGGAGTGGCGTGGGCGTGCAGGTGGAACCCTGCGCCCAGTGCTGCTCCGCGTGGCCGGTGTCGTCTGCGCTACCGAATCCGCCTCCCCCATGCCCACAAGCCCTACGAGCAGGCCCTGCGCCGGTGGGCGCCCGAGCTGTGGTTCGGTGTGGTGGCGCAGCCGCCGGCGTACGCGGGGCTGCCCGACCGAGCGGGGCACCGGGAGCGCACGGCGAGGCGCGCGGAGGGCTGACGCCGACGTCGCACGCCGCCCTCCCCACCGTGACGGGACGAGTCAACTCCCTTACCTGGAGCGCGAGTCGGCGCTCCAGGTCCGGTGCGGAGGGACGCCGTATCCGGTGCGGACGGACGCCGGTATCAGACCCGCAGCGGGTTCGAGCGGACCGCTGCCATGAGGTACCAGGCCGTGGCGCCCGTGTGCCGGTACGGGTAGTAGCCGAAGCCGAAGCCGGTGTCGAGGGGGCTGCTGGCCGAGACGATGCCGGAGCGGTCGGGGAGGGCGCGGCCGCCGACGGTCTGGGCGGTGCCGAGGAGGTCCTGGGCGCGTTCGAGAGAGGCGAGGAGGCGCCGGGCGCGCTTCTCGTCGCCGCGCGCGCCCCGGTCGCGCAGGGAGAGCGCGAGATGGGCGGTGCCCTCGAACCAGACCCCGTTGCGGTTGGGTTTGGGCTGGAACTCGGCGATGGGCGCGTCCTCGTTGGCCAGCAGACTGGCCGAGCTGAAGGTCACGCCCTCGTACGACTGCCCGGCGGGCACCGTGCTGTTGCGGCGCTCGGCGTGGTCCTCGACGGCGAGTTCCCGCGCCGCCCAGTCGAGGGAGCGCGCGTACCGGTCGGAGTCGAGGGCGAGGTGGGTCCAGGTCTGGGTGTCCTCGGGGATCGGGGACTTGTTGACGGTGACGCCGTCGTTCGTGCCGGTGTAGAAGAAGCCGCCGGACGCGCCCCGGCCCGGCTCCCACATGCCCTTCACGAAGGCCTCGGCCCGCGCCCGCCGCTGCCACCACACCCGGTCGCCGGTGAGCCGGGCGAGCCGCCCGAACAGGCAGATCAGGTCCGTGTTGTGCTCGGTCGAGGTGAACGGCAGCTTCTCGTTCGCCCCGTTCACGCCGAACTTGTAGCCGCCGAGGGGCTCGTCGGTACGGCCGGTCCGCTCGATCCACTCCCCGATCCGCACGGCGGCGGCCAGGAACCGCCGGGCCCCGGTCCGCCGGGCCAGCGCGCTCAGCGCGATCCCCGCCCAGGCCATGTCCCCCACGGCCGTCCCCGTGAAGCCGAACTGTGTGCCGACATTGGCCGTCCCGTCCGCCCGGACGAACCCGTCCGGCTGCGGTACGCCGTCGTAGTAGACGTACGGCCCGACGTTGTACGCCTGGCGCAGCCGGCCGTCGTCGTACGCCGGATCGTGCTCCTGGGCGTAGATCAGCGCGTCCCCGAGCGCCATCGCTCTGGCCCGTCCGTCCTCGGTGCGTACGGCGAGGTGGGCGAGGATCGCGAGGGCGTTGTCGTAGGTGAAGGCCGTGCTGAACAGGCCCGCCTGGTCGGTGTAGCTCTGGGTCAGCCGGAGGTCGCTGTGGTCGGGGTAGGCGTCCATGGCGGCGGCCAGGAAGCCGTGCCCGCGCCGGGGGGCCGAGGCGCGGGACGCCGCGGATGCGGCGGACGCGGCGGACGCGGTGGGTGCGGTGGGTGCGGCGGACGCGGTGGGTGCGGTGGGTGCGGTGGGTGCGGCTTGGGCCGTGCCCGGGCCGGCGACGGTGAGCGCCGCCGCCGCGCCTAGGCCGGTGCCGAGGAGCCTGCGGCGGCTGAACGCGCGGGCTCGTCCGCCGGTGCTGCCGGTGCTGCCGGTCATGGGTCTCCCTTGGAGGTGCGAGATGCGTGGAGCGAGATGCGTGATGCGAGATCCGTGATGGGAGGTACGTGATGGGAGGTACGTGGTGCGAGAGGGGAGGTGCGCGGGGTGCTCGCCCGGAGCCGGTTTTGAGAGCGCTCTCAAGCGGATGGGGGCTCATTCTGCTGGTGCGCGCGACTCGGGTCAACGCCCTTGCGGGGCACGCGTTTTCAAGCCGGTCCGGCGGCGGAAGCGCCGGCGTCCCGCACACCTTGTGGGTGCGCGGGACGCCCTGCGGGATCCCGGGCCCGGTACGCGGACTCCGCCACGCGCACCCCCGGCCCCCGGATCCCGGAACCGTGAGGTCGGTCCTCCACGACACCGGCCTCACGGTCGTCCAGCGGCTTCGCCGGCCGGACGGCGGGTCCCGGACACCACTGTTCGATCCGCTCGGCCAGGGCGGGGACAGGCGAGGGACAGGAGAGAGCCAGCCAGGGCAAGAGCGCGTACAACATTGGGTACGCGCTCTTGCCCTGGCTGGCTCTCTCC
>NZ_JARGEE010000566.1:0-4875 GCF_033794485.1 Streptomyces sp. MB09-02B | reverse complement strand
CCCCCCACCTCCACTCCCACCCACTTCCTCGACCTGGTCAACTCCACCCGGGCCGCCGTGGGTTCTCCGCCCGTCTCACCCGACGCCCGCCTCTCGACCGCCGCCCAGGCCCACGCCACCGCGATGGCCGCCCAGGGCCGGCTCGCCACCGAGGGCAAGGACGGCCTCTCCGTCCACCAGCGCCTCACCACCACCGGCTACGCCTACCTCACCATCGGCGAACACCTGGTCTCCGGCCCTCGCGACCCCGCCGAGTTCGTCGACTACTGCCGCTCCGACCCCAAGGCCAGGCGCACCCTCTGCGAACCCGCCTGCACCCAGGCGGGCTTGGGCCACGCCACCGACCCCCGCTCGGGAACCGTCTACTGGACGGCCCTCTGGGCGCAGCCCTTCTCCCCCGCAGGCCTCCACCGGACCACCACCGAGGTCATCACCCTCACCAACACCGAACGGGCCAGGGCCGGCCTCCCCCCGCTCTCCCCCGACCCCCAGCTCACCGACGCCGCCCAGGCGCACAGCGCCGACATGGTCGCGCGGGCCTTCTACGCGCACACCTCCCCCGACGGCGGCGAACCCTGGCACCGCGCGGCGGCGGCCGGCTCCACCCGGCGGTCCATCGGGGAGAACATCGCGTGCGGTCAGCGGTCGGCCGCCGAGGTGGTGCTCGGCTGGATGAACAGCCCCGGGCACCGGGCGAACATCCTCAAACCCGGCTTCACCCACATAGGCATCGGCTTCGTCGGCGGCGGCGCGGCCGGCACGTACTGGACCCAGCTCTTCGGCGGGTGAAACCGATCCATCCGACTGTCCCTCTTTCGAGTCGGGCAACTCGCCCCCAGACCTGGCTACTTGACTCTCCGTGATCGCTCGACTCCAATGCACCTGTCGATGACGGCGGGCAACAGGAGACGAATCGGATGGTTCAGATGGTTTCGAGAACGGTGGGCACGGGTGTGGCGACGCTGGGCGCTGTCGCGCTGTCGTTGCTGACGGTCCCCGCCCACGCGGCCCCGGCGGCGGGGCCCGACACGACCGAGCTGCGAAAGACACTGCGCACGGCGCTGTCGCAGGGAGCGCCGGGCGCGTTCGCGAGGATCGACGACAACGGCAAGGCGCACCACCTGGCGGAGGGCGTCGCGGACCGGTCCACCAAGCGGGCCATCGGCACCGGGGACCGCATCCGGGTCGGCAGCGTCACCAAGACGTTCACGGCGGTGGTCCTGCTGCAGCTGGTCGACGAGGGCAAGGTCAAGCTCGACACCTCCGTCAACACGTATCTGCCGGGGCTGCTGCCGGACAAGAAGATCACCGTGCGCCATGTGCTCAGCCACCGCAGCGGACTGTACGACTACGCCAACACCCTCTTCTCCCCCAGCGTGGCGGGGTTCGAGAAGGTGCGGAACAAGGTGTTCACCTACCGTCAGTTGATGGACCTGTCGCTCGCCAAGCCACGCACCAACAAGCCGGGCGCGTCCTACGCGTACTCGAACGCCAACTTCGTGGTCGCGGGCATGCTCATCGAGAAGATCACCAAGAAGCCCGTGGCGACCGCGTACCAGGACCGGATCATCACGCCGCTGAAGCTGGCGGACACGTTCTACGTCCACCCGAAGAACACGATCCCCGGCAGGCACTCGCGCGGTTACATGACCGCCGACTCCACCGGGAAGAAGATCGACTCGACGCTGCAGACGACGTCGTGGGCGCAGAGCGCGGGCGGTCTGGTGTCCGGTGCCAAGGATCTGAACAAGTTCATGTCCGCGCTGGTGCAGGGCAAGCTCACCTCGGCGGCCGGGCTGAAGGAGATGCTGAAGTGGACGCCGGTCAACAGCACCCAGGCGTACGGCCTGGGGCTGCGCCGACGCGACCTGTCGTGCGGGGTCTCGGTGTACGGGCACACGGGGACCGTGCAGGGCTACTACACCTGGGCGTTCACCTCGAAGAACGGCAAGCGCAGTGTGACCTCCTTCGCCAACACGTCCAACAACGGCACCGTGTACGCGACCGTGAACCGCACGCTGGAGTCCACGTTCTGCGGCTGAGTCAGCCCGCTCGGCCCCGGTGGCGGCCCGGGCGCCGGTGCCGGGGCTGGTCCGGCGCCGGTCCGGGTCGTTTCGGGGCCGGGATGTCCAGGCGCCGGGGTTTGTCCCCGTCGAGGGTGACCGGCTCGCCGTGGTGGCGGATCGTCAGGGAGTCACCGGAGAGCAGCACGTACGTGGCGTGACGGGGTTCGATCTCCACGCGCAGACAGGTGTCGAGCAGCCCGACGTTGAAGGCGAGCCTGCGTAGACGCTCGGGGAGGCGGGGTGCGAAGCCGACGGTCGTCCCGTGGTGGCGCATCCCGCCGAAGCCCGCGACCAGCGCCGTCCACGTGCCGGCGAGGGAGGCGATGTGGAGGCCGTCGCGGGTGTTGTGCTCCAGGTCCGCCAGGTCCATCAGCGCCGACTCGGTCAGATAGTCGTGGGCGAGGTCGAGATGGCCGACCTGGGCGGCGATGACGGCCTGGCAGCAGGCGGACAAGGAGGAGTCGCGGACGGTGAGCGGTTCGTAGTAGGCGAAGTCGCGGGCCGTCTGCTCGTCGTCGAAGTGGTCGCCGCACTTGTACAGCGCGAGGACCAGGTCGGCCTGTTTGACGACCTGTTTGCGGTAGAGGTCGAAGTAGGGGAAGTGCAGCATCAGCGGGTACTGGTCGGGCCCGGTGTTCTCGAAGTCCCAGCGCTGGTGGCGGGTGAACCCGGCGTGCTGTTCGTGGACGCCCAGTTCGTGGTCGTAGGGGACGTACATGGCCTGGGCGGCGTCGCGCCAGGCGGCGCTCTCCTCGTCGTCGACGCCGAGCCGCCGGGCACGGTCCGGGTGGCGTTCGACGGCGTCGGCGGCGGCCAGGAGGTTCCCACGGGCCATGAGGTTGGTGTACGTGTTGTCGTCGACGACGGCGCTGTACTCGTCCGGGCCGGTCACGCCGTCGATGTGGAAGGCGCCGTGGTGGTCGTGGTGGCCGAGGGAGCGCCAGAGCCGGGCCGTCTCGACGAGGAGTTCGACGCCGGTGTCGCGTTCGAAGGCGGTGTCGCCGGTGGCGGTGGTGTGGCGGACCACGGCGTCGGCGACGGCGGCGTTGACATGGAAGGCGGCCGTGCCGGCGGGCCAGTACGCGGAGCGCTCCGAGCCGTCGATGGTCCGCCAGGGGAACGCGGCGCCCTTCAGGCCGAGTTGGGCCGCGCGTTCACGGGCGGCGGGCAGGGTGTTCTGGCGCCAGCGGAGCGCCTCGGTGACGGCGCCCGGGGCGGTGTGGGTGAGCAGCGGCAGGACGAAGGTCTCGGTGTCCCAGAAGGCGTGGCCGTCGTAGCCGGAGCCGGTGAGGCCCTTGGCGGGGATGGCGCGCTGTTCGGCGCGGGCGCCCGCCTGGAGGACGTGGAACAGGGCGAACCGTACGGCCTGCTGGATCTCCTCGTCACCGTCGACCTCGACGTCGGCGCGGGCCCAGAAGTCGTCGAGGTAGGACCGCTGTTCGTCGACGAGGCCCTGCCAGCCGCCGTACGCGGCGGCGGAGAGGGCGGCGTCGACCTGGTCGCCGACCGCGGGCAGCGAACGGGTGCCGGACCAGCCGTAGGCGACCGTCTTCTCCACCCGCAGGCGCTCGCCGGGGGACAGGACGGTGGTGGCGGTGAGGCGGGCGACGTCGTCCCTGCTCTCGCCGGCGGTGGTGATCTGGCCGGGGGCGGTGAGGACGTGGTCGGCCGCGGCGGCGACGCGCAGGCCGCTGCGCCGGGTGCGGTGGACGAGCCGGAGCCGTGTCCCGTCGGCGAAGTGCTCCTCCGGCTCCAGCGGGGCCTCCAGGGCGACGGAGGCCCGGGGATCGCCCTCGCGCCGCGGCAGTTGCTCGTTGGCGACCAGCTCCGACTGGACGACGACGCGTGCCTCGCCGTCGACCGCCTCGACGTCGTAGGCGACGGCGGCGATCGCCCGCTGGGTGAACGACACCAGGCGGGTGGAGCGCACCCGGACGGTCGTGCCGGCCGGGGAGGTCCACTCGCAGCTTCGGCGCAGCACGCCCGCGCGGAGGTCGAGGACGCGTTCGTGGGAGCGCAACCGGCCGTAGCGCAGGTCGAAGGGTTCGTCGTCGACGAGGAGGCGCAGGATCTTGCCGTTGGTGACGTCGATGACCGTCTGCCCGGACTCGGGGTAGCCGTAGCCGGCCTCCGCGTAGGGCAGGGGGTGCAGTTCGTGGACGCCGTTGAGGTAGGTGCCGGGCAGTCCGTGCGGTTCGCCCTCGTCGAGGTTGCCGCGCCAGCCGATGTGCCCGTTGGCGAGGGCGAACACGGATTCGCTCTGCGGCAGGACGTCGAGGTTCAGACCCTGTTCGCGCAGCGCCCACGGTTCGACGCCGTACGACCGGTGTGTGATCACGCCCACTCCCCCAGGTCCGTGAGGTCCGCGACGACGGTGTCAGCGCCGTGGGCGCGCAGGGCGTCGGCCTGACCGACGCGGTCGAGGCCGACGACGTGTCCGAAGCGGCCCGCGCGTCCGGCGTCCATGCCGGCGATGGCGTCCTCGAAGACGGCGGCGTCGGCGGGTTCGACGCCCAGGTCGCGGGCGGCGGCGAGGAAGGTGTCGGGGCGGGGTTTGCCCGGCAGTTCGCGTTCGGCGGCGACCACGCCGTCGATCCGTACGTCGAAGAGGTGCTCGGCGTCGATGGAGCGCAGGACGTCCCGGCAGTTGGCGCTGGAGGAGACGACGGCGGTGCGCAGGCCGTGGGCGCGGACGCGTTCGATGTAGCGCAGGGTGCCGTCGTAGGCCTCGACGCCGTCGGCGCGGATGAGGTCCAGCAGGATCTCGTTCTTGCGGTTGCCGAGGCCGTGCACGGTGGGGGTGTCGGGC
>NZ_JARGEE010000565.1:0-4884 GCF_033794485.1 Streptomyces sp. MB09-02B | reverse complement strand
CGCCCCCACCACTCAAGACGATCACTCGGGTGAACCCGCCCTCCCGTCGGGCGAGTTCACGGGTGGGAGGGCGCAGACCTGCGTCCGGGGCAACGGCCTCAGACCTGCGTCCGGAGGAACGGATTCAGGCCCGCGTCCGGGGAAAGGATTCAGGCCCTCGCCAGCAGCGTGGTCAGGACCTCCCGCAGCGCCGCTTCGGCGTCCGGGGCCGGGCCCGCCGCCCGCCAGGCCACGAACCCGTCGGGCCGGACGAGTACGGCGCCGCCGGGTGCCGTCCCGTGGACCGCCGCCCAGTCCGCCTCGCCCGCGGGCGTCAGGTCGGCGGCGGGCCCGTCGCCGATCCGGTACGGCGTCAGGGGCACGGACAGCGTCTCGGCCAGCCGGAGGGCGGCCTCGTGCCAGCCGGCCGACGCGCCGTCCGTGCCGGCGTCGCTGAGCAGGACGAGGGAACGCTCGTAGAGGTCCAGCGTGGAGATGTGCTCACCCCGGTGCCGTACCTCCATGTGGGGCGCCCTGCTGCCCGGGGCGCCGGACAGGTCGAGGCGTTCCGGGACGACCGGGGACGCGGGGTCGGCGCCGAGGACGGCACCCTGCGGATAGCGGTAGCCGAGGGCCACGTTGAGGATGCCGCGCTGCGGGCCGCCGCCACCGCCGACGCCGGGGGCCGGGGCGAAGCCGGGATGGCTGTGCTCCACGGACCGGGCGGCGGCACGGGCGCTGGTCGCCTCCGCCACCGGACGCCGCTCGGCGTCGTACGTGTCCAGCAGGCGGTCCCCGGCCCAGCCGCCGAGCACGGCCGCCAGCTTCCAGGCGAGGTTGTGGGCGTCCTGGATACCGGTGTTGGAGCCGAAGGCCCCGGTGGGGGACATCTCGTGGGCCGAGTCGCCGGCCAGGAAGACCCGGCCCGACCGGTAGCCGCGGGCGACGCGCTGGGCGGCGTGCCAGGGGGCCTTGCCGGTGATCTCGACGTCGAGGTCCGCCACCCCGATCGCGCGGCGGATGTGCTCGACGCACCGCTCCTCGGTGAACTCCTCCAGGGTTTCCCCGTGTTCAGGGTGCCAGGGCAGGTGGAAGACCCAGTTCTCCCGGTTGTCCACGGGCAGCAGCGCCCCGTCGGCGTCGGGGTTCGTCAGGTAGCAGACGATGAAGAGGCGGTCGCCGACGACCTCGGCGAGACCGCGGGAGCGGAAGGTGACGCTGACGTTGTGGAACAGGTCGCCGGGGCCGCCCTGGCCGATGCCGAGCTGCTCGCGGATCGGGCTGCGGGGGCCGTCGGCGGCGACGAGGTAGTCGGCGCGGACGGTGGTGTGCTCGCCGGTCTCGCGGCTCTTGACGATCGCGGTGACACCGGAGGAGTCACTGTCGAACGACAGCAGTTCGGTGTTGTAGCGCAGGTCGCCGCCGAGCCGTTCGGCGTGCTCCCGCAGCACCGGCTCCAGGTCGTTCTGGCTGCACAGGCACCAGGAACTGGGGCTGAACCGGGCGAGTCCGCCGCCCGCGTCGATCTCCTTGAAGAGCCACTCGCCCGCGTCGCCGACGAGGGTGGGCGTCTGGAGGATGCCGTGGTTGCCGGACAGGGTGGCGGCGGCCCGACGGATGCCCTGCTCGACACCGGCCGCCCGGAACAGCTCCATCGTGCGGACGTTGTTGCCCCGGCCGCGCGGGTGGATGGAGGTGCCGGCGTGCCGCTCCACCAGGGTGTGCGGCACCCCGAGGCGGCCCAGGAACACCGAGGTCGACAGGCCGACGAGGGAACCCCCGACGACGAGGACCGGAACGGTCGCGGGTTGGGTGCGGCTGCCGGTGGGACCGGTCCGATCGGGCCTCTGCCGCGTCTCGGGGCTCCGCCCCGTCTCATGGCTCTGCTTCATCGCGTTCATCGCTCAACTCCAGCGCGTCGTGTCCGCCGACTCGGCCGGGTGGGGCCGGGGGCTTCATCCATGCCCCGCACACGCCCCGCACCGGGAGAACGGGACCGGGCTTCACCCGCTTAGGGCCCTTGCGACGGCCCTGGGGCGGACCGCTCAGGTACTCGGGTGGAGC
Organism: Streptomyces sp. MB09-02B; assembly: GCF_033794485.1. Lineage (NCBI taxonomy): Bacteria > Bacillati > Actinomycetota > Actinomycetes > Kitasatosporales > Streptomycetaceae > Streptomyces > Streptomyces sp. MB09-02B. Next base: position 2,841 of record NZ_JARGEE010000565.1, on the reverse strand, counting down.
TGAGTACGTGCGCTCTGGGCGCAGAAGAGCCGTGCCGGGAGGCTGGGTTCATGAGCGAACGACTCCTCAAGACCGCCTCCCGGCTGCTGCCGGCCCTCGCGACGGCCGTGGCCGCCCTCGCCCTCTGGGCCCTCTGGCTGGGCTGGGACCAGCAGCGCGACCTGCATCCTGACGGTTCGTCGACCGGCCCGTACGAGGCGTGGCAGGTGATCGGCCTGGTGCTGACCCTGCTGGTGCCGGTGTTCTGGGCCGCGTCACGACGGCACATCACCGGCGCCGTGGCCGGCACCACGATCGGCCTGACGGCGGCCTCCTTCTACGACTGGTCGGACGACGCCAGCGGCCTCTACGTCATCGGCGTGACGATGGTGATGCTGGGGACGATCGCGGTGACGACCGGTGTCTCGTTCCTGATCGCGGCCCTCGGGGGCGGCGGGGGCGGCGGGTCGCGGCCTCAGTCGACGGCCCCCATGACCTCGTAGGCCTCGGGGTCGAAGCGGGCCAGCCGTCGGCGCATACGGCCCGTCGACCACGGCCAGCTGAAGCTGTTCACGCCGTTGTCGTCCAGGTAGTAGCTGGAGCAGCCGCCCGCGTTGTAGACGGTCGACGGGAGGGCCTGCTGGACCTCGGCGTTGAAGGCGGCCTGGACCTCGGGGCGTACGTCCAGGCGGGTCCAGCCCGCCGCGCGGAAGTGCCGTACCGCGCCCGCCACATACGCCAGTTGGGCTTCGAGGACCGCGTACGCGGAGGAGTGGCCGGTGCCCAGGTGCGGGCCGAGGAGGACGAACGCGTTCGGGAAGCCGCTGACGGTGGTGCCGAGGTAGGCGTCCGGGCTGCCCTTCCACTGGTCGTCGAGGCTGGTGCCGTCGGCGTCGAACACCCGGCGGGCGATGGGCATGTCGAGGATGTGGAAACCGGTGCCCAGGATGATCGCGTCGACGTCGGCGCGGCTGCCGTCGGCGCCGAGGACGCTGCCGCCCTCGACGGCCTTCACCGCCGTCGCGTGGACGGCGACGTTGGGCCTGGTCAGGGCCGGATAGTAGGTGTTGGAGAGCAGGAGGCGTTTGCAGCCCAGGGTGTAGTCGGGGGTCAGGGCCCGGCGCAGGTGGGGGTCCTTGACGGCGGCCCGGAGGTGAAGGCTGCCCACCTTCTGTACCGCGCGCAGCAGGGCCGGGTGGCGGAAGCCGACGCCGAGGGTCTCCAGCGCCGCGTACTCCGCCGCGCGCAGTGCCCGTTGGGCTCCGGGGACGGTCCGCAGCAGCCGGCGTTCGGCGCCTGGCACCGGGTGGTCGGGCTTGGGCAGCACCCACTGGGCGGTGCGCTGGAACAGGTGCAGCCGGCCGACGCGGGGCTGGATCGCCGGCACGAACTGCACGGCCGAGGCGCCGCTGCCGACGACGGCCACCCGGGCGCCGGTGAGGTCGACGTCGTGGCGCCAGCGCGAGGAGTGGAAGACCTCACCGGGGAAGTCGGCGAGGCCGGGTATGTCGGGGAGCAGCGGTTCGTGCCAGGGTCCGGCCGCCGAGATCAGGAAGCGGGTGGTGTAGGTGCCGCGGGTCGTCTCGACGTGCCAGCGGGCGGCCGCCGGGTTCCACTGCGCGCGGGTGACCTCGGTGCCGTAGCGGATGAGGGGCGTGATGCCGTACGCGGCGGCCGTGTTCCGGAGGTAGGAGCGGATCTCGGGCTGGCCGGCGAAGGCCCGGGTCCACTCCGGGTTGGGTGCGAAGGAGTACGAGTAGAGGGCGGAGGGCACGTCGCAGGCGCAGCCCGGGTAGGTGTTGTCGCGCCAGGTGCCGCCGAGGTCGTCCGCCTTCTCGACGAGGACCAGGTCGCGGACCCCCGCCTCGCGCAGCTTGATCGCCGCGCCGATGCCGGAGAGGCCGCTGCCGATGATCAGGGCCTCGACGTGGTGGGTCCGGCGGATGACGGCGTGGGCCGGGTGGTGGGGAGGCTCGGGCGATTCGGGGCTCTCGGTGTTTTCTGGGGCCGCGGTGCTCTCGGGGGCTTCGCGGTTCGCGCGGCTCGCGGGATTTTCGGGGGTCGCGGGGTTCTCGGGGTGCGGCATCTCAGGCTCCTGTCGTCCGGGCGTCGGCGGCGGGTACGGCGTCACCGGCGGCGTCACCGGCGGTGTCGTGGGCGGCTTCGCGGAGCGCCTCGCGGACGTGGGCCCGTGTCGTGCGCAGGGCGGTCTCCAGGACCGTCAGGCGGCGTCGGGGGTCCATGAAGTTGCCGCCCATCACCTCCAGGTCGGCGGCGTCGGGCTCGATCCGGACGACCCGGGTGCCCGTCGCCCGCAGCGCGGCGCACTCCGCGTCGAGGGTGCGGGTCATCGCCCGGCGCAGCAGGGCCTCCGCCCGGCCGAGCCCGCGGCGCGGGCCGGGGGAGCGGGAGCTCATCGGCGCGACGACGTACACCTCGTCGAGTCCGCTCGGCACGAGCAGGTCGGCGGAGGCGGTGGAGAGGATGCCGCCGTCGGCGTACCGCCCGCCCCCGATGCGCACGGGCGGGAACCAGCCCGGCACCGCCCAGGACGCCCGGAGCGCGTCCCGCAGGGCGGCCGGGTGCGTGTCGGGGTGCCCGAAGACCGTACGGCGGCCCGTGTCGAAGTCGGTCGCCACCAGCCAGGTCGCCGGATGCGGGACCCACTGCCCGGCGGGGACGAGGGAGTCCGCGAGCGCCGCCAGCCAGCGGGTGTCGCCGCGGCCCTGGGGCAGCAGCCCGGAGAGCCCGGCCATGGCGGGGGCGGCCCCGCGCAGGGCGCGTCGGGCCAGCCCGGGGGAGCCGAGGAAGGCCGACGTCCTGGTCGGCACCTCCGCCGGGGCCGAGGTGGCGGCCCTGCTC
>NZ_JARGEE010000564.1:0-4931 GCF_033794485.1 Streptomyces sp. MB09-02B | reverse complement strand
CCCCTCACCCCCCGCGAACTCCAGGTCCTCCGGTCCCTCGCCACCGGCCTCAGCAACACCGAACTGGCCGCCCACTTCCGCCTCAGCGAGGCCACCGTCAAGACCCACGTCGCCCGCATCCTCGCCAAGCTCCGCCTCCGCGACCGCGCCCAGGCCGTGGTGGTGGCGTACGAGACGGGCCTGATCGTGCCGGGCGCGGCACCCGGGACGCCGCCCGGCGAGGGCTAGCCCGGCCCCCGGCTACGACCCCACGCCTACCATTCCACCGAAACGTGCCGGGACAGCGCCCGGAGGAAGTCGGCAGCGTCGAACGCGGCCCCGGCGGAGCGCACCCCGGCCCCCTTCACCCGCCCCTCGATCACGCGCCGCACCGCCTCCACCGCGAGCGGCGCGCTGACGGCGTAGATGTCCTGGCCGCGCGCCGTGGCCCGCTGTTCCACGCCCCCGGAGCGGACGACGGCGTCGACGACGAAGGTCTGCGCGGACCGGCCCTGCTCGTCGACGGCGGCCGGCGCGGGCGTGTCGGGCGCGGCCAGGTCGCTCGCGGCCTCGACCGTCATGTACGTGCGCACCTCGGGGACCGCCAGATGGCTGGGCACGGTGACGATGTCGGCCATGCTGAACTCCCCGATCACGGCCCGGGTCCCCATCGGCTCGGGGAAGTCCCACTTCGTGGCCGGCGCCGCGTCGTCGCGGTACTCCAGCCGCCCGTCGGCGTACCGGACCCGGCGCCCGCCCCTGCGTTGCCGCGAGACCGCGCCCGCGTCCCGGGTCCCCGCCGTGGGGTGCCAGCCGCTCAGCCCGTACGCGATGTGCGCCTCGTCCGCCGCCGCCCAGCCTGCCGACTCGGTCGCGACGGTGACCAGCAGATCGCCGAGCCCGCCGAAGAAGGCCATGGCGGGCACCACGACCACACCCGCCGCGCGCGCCCGCTCCCCGAACTGCGCGAACGTGTCGAGGTTGGCCTCGATCTCGGCCGCCACATCCACGTAGGGAATCCCGGCGCGCAACGCCGCCTCGATGACCGGCGCGGCCGTCTCCGCGAAGGGCCCGGCGCAGTTCACCACGGCGTCCGCCCCGGCGAACGCCCGGTCCAGCGAGACCGGTTCACCGACCGAGGCGACCCGCACCCGCTCCTCCGCCCCTGGCTGCCCCGCAGCCACCGCCCGCAGCTTCGCCGCGTCCCGCCCGACCAGCAGCGGCACGAAGCCCCGCGCCCGCAGCTCCGCCACCACGAACCGCCCTGTGTGCCCGGACGCCCCGAACACCGCGACCGTACGCCCCGCCCTCATCAGCACTCCCCGCAGTCACCGTCATGTCACCGTCCGCGGAGCGTCGACCGCCCCGCCTGACGACCATCCTTCCGAGCGACGGCCCTCACCACGAGTGTCCGGAACGACGAGCACCGTACAATTTCCGACATGACCGCACCGGACCGGACCACCATCGCGCTGGCCGTCACCGACGGCATGCTGCACTTCGAACTGGCCCTGGCCCACGAGGTGTTCGGCTCCGACCTCTCGCACCTGGTGGCCCCCTGGTACGAGTTCGCCCTGTGCGGCCCGGGCCCCGTCTCCGTGGGCCGCTTCCGCCTGGAGCCCGACCACGGCCTGGACCAGCTGCCGCACGCCGACACGGTGATCGTCCCCGGCTGGGCCGACGTGGACGTGGCCCCGCCCGCCGACCTCGTCGACGCGGTCCGCGCGGCGCACAGCGCGGGCGCGCGGATCGCCTCGCTGTGCACCGGCGCGTTCGTGCTGGCCGCCGCGGGACTGCTGAACGGGCGCCGGGCGACCACGCACTGGGCGCACACGGACGTCCTGGCCGCCCGCTTCCCCGAGGTGGAGGTCGACCCGGACGTCCTCTACGTCGACAACGGCAGCGTGCTCACCTCGGCCGGCAAGGCCGCCGCGATGGACCTCTGTCTGCACCTGGTCCGCCTCGACCACGGCTCGGCGGCCGCCAACGCGGTGGCCCGCCGACTGGTCGTACCCCCGCACCGTTCGGGCGGCCAGGCCCAGTTCGTCCCGGCGCCGGTCCCCACCCGGAGCGACCACCCGCTGACCGAGCTGTTCCCCTGGGCCGTGGCACGCCTCGACCAGCCCCTGAGCGTCGAGGACCTGGCCCGCCGCGCGAGCATGAGCTCCCGCACCCTGACCCGGCACTTCCGCGCGGCCACCGGCACCACTCCCCTCCAGTGGCTCCTCACCCAGCGCATCCGCCGCGCCCAGGAACTCCTGGAGACCACCTCCGACAGCGTCGACACCATCGCCACGACCACGGGCATGGGGACCGCCGCCACCCTGCGCCGCCACTTCAACCGCACGCTCGGCGTCCCCCCGGACGCGTACCGCCGCACGTTCCACGCCTCCCAGCCCGACACCCGCTGACCGCCTGCCGCGCACATCGCCCACGACGCACCGCCCGCGTCCCCGACGACGCACCGCACGCGTCCCCGACTCCGCACCGCCCGCGGCGAGCACTACCTACTGCACACCGTCCTCAGCGGCGCCCGTCGGTCGGGCTGCGCCTGCGCCACGTTCTGTACGTCGGTCAGCAGTCCCGGTACGTCGAGGTCCTCCCCGGCGGCGGCGCGGGCGATCGTCAGGAGGACGGCCTCGTAGAAGGCGTCGCGGACGGCGGGGGGCATCACGTCGGAGGCGTCGAGACAGCGGGGGCCCGGGCCGGTGAGGCGTTCGGCGATCTCCCGTTCGACGGGGCCGCCCTCCTGTCGCACCCGCCGGTTCGCCGAGAAGACGTTCGCGGCCTCGGCCCACTTCCGCTGGCCCTCCCGCGAGGCCAGCCGTTCGATCAGGTCGCCGGCCCGGGGACGGTCGCTGAACAGCGCGGCGAAGTCGCCGGTCACCTCGTGGCCCCGGACCCGGTAGCCGCCGCCGGGCAGCAGGGGAGCGGAGTCCATCAGACCCGCCCCCTGCCGCCTGTCCCCGTAGAAGGAGCGGGCGAACGAGCCCTGGTGCTCCAGGGTGCACCCGTCCTTGCCCTCGAAGAGCAGCCCGTTCTCGCGGGGGGAGCCGCGGTGATCGGTGCGCAGGGCGCGCCCGGCCGCCACCTCGTCCTGCCGCAGGAGACCGGCCCACGCCTCCCATGCCTCGCGCACCGGAGTCCCGGTCCACGGCATCGTGGCGTCGCCCAGCGCCCACCTGCCGTAGACCTCCGGGCCCTCCCGTTGCAGCACGAGGTCCTCGATCCAGTCGCTGCCGGGCCAGCCCGACGCTCCGTCGTCGCCCATGCCGATGCACCAACTCGCCATCGGAGCAGGCGAGTTCGCGGGGCGCTCGCCGTCGCGGTACCAGACGATGCTCTTCAGGTCCGCCTTGACCGGCACCCAGTACGTGTCCTCCCGGGGACTGCTCACCGGCTTCCAGGGGGCGCCGTACTCCTCCTCGGCGTAGAGGCCGTTCAGCGGCTTGAGGAGGTCCTGGTCGGCGTACTCGGCGAGTTCACCGACGCCCGGCATGATCGCGATGTCCGGGGGCTCCCCCGACTGCACCTTGGACAGCAGCACCTCGCGCTGGGCCGCGGTGCCCTGGTACTCGAAGGGGATGCCGAAGCTCCGCAGTACGTCCTCGAACTGCTCCCCCTGTTTGTCGGTCCACGGCCCGAGGATGGTCACCGGTTCGTCGTCCCCCTCCGACCAGACCGCGACCATGCCGCCGGCGCAGACCAGCAACAGCGCCGCGAGCAGCACGAGCACCTTGAACCGCCGGGTCACCGCCGCCTCCAGTAGTCACTGTCCAGCCGGAGACCGACGCCGATCACGGGCAGGACGACGATCAGCAGACCGCCGGTCAGGGTGCCCTGGTACACCCGGTCGGTCCAGGTGTCGTCGGCCAGGACGCTCCGCACCTCCTCGGACTTCGCCGTGACGGTGCGCTGCGCGTGCTCCAGTTCCTGGCCGCAGCAGGCATCCGTGGAGACCTGGGTGATCTTTCGCAGATCCCCGATGACGCGGTCGAGGTCGTCCTGCGCGGACTCCATCGTGAGCAGCGGGACGACGGCGAGCAGCGCGGTGAGCGCGAAGGCCGCGAGCAGATACGGGTTCCAGTCCCGGCCGCAGCGGTCGCGCAGTACGAACAGCGTGGAGAGAAGGGTGAACGCCAGTGCCACCAGGGCGAGTTCGGCGATCCACCAGCCGCCGCGCTGCAGCCACCCCTCGGTGGCGGTGGCCTCGGCGTGCTTCATCTGGGTCAGCTGCATGTCGTCCAGACGGGGTACGAGTCCCACGCCCTGGCGCGTGAGCAGCGAACGCGCCTCGGTGAGCTTCTGGTGCCGCATGAGCGGCTGGTCCCGGTACATCACGGTGCCGAGGGTGAGGGAGTTGCTGTAAGTGGCGAGCAGCCCGTTGACGGTGCCGAGGTCCTGGTCCGTGCGGTCCGCGATCCTGGACAGTCCCTGGTCGGCGGCGGAGAGCTGGGCCCGGTAGGTCTCGCCCCGGCCCGCCACGTCGACGTACTCCCGCTCGCCCAGGGCGCGGGCCTCACGGTCGGCGCGCAGCACCGCGAGCCGGGTGGCGGCGAGCCCCTGCACGGCCGGTGCCTCCTGTTCGGCGACCGCCCCGGCACCGTTCTGGATCTGTCGACAGGACACGAACAGGGCCCCGGCCGCCACGAGCGCGCACACCGCCAGCACGACCAGATGCACCTCCAGCAACCGCCGCGTCCGCCACCGCCCCAGCCGGGCCCGCCAGAAGCCACCGAGGGAGTACGACGGCCTGCTGCGCCGGGCGGAGGCACGCCGGGAACGGAAGACCGCGCCCGTCCCCCGCCGCGCGACCCCGGCCAGACCGAACAACGCGCTCCCGCCCCGACGTACGGCAGATGCGGCGCCCTCCGGCGAAGCCGGCGCCGCATCTGCCGTACGTCGGGGCGGGAGCGCGTTGTTCGGTCTGGCCGGGGTCGCGCGGCGGGGGA
>NZ_JARGEE010000563.1:0-4933 GCF_033794485.1 Streptomyces sp. MB09-02B | reverse complement strand
GGGTAATGGCCGGGCTGGTCGAGGAGCGATGGCCGGGCGGGCCGAGGAGTGATGGGGCTGCGAGCCGGGAATCCACGGCCGGGCGAGCCGGGAATCCACGGCCGGGCGGGCCGGGAATCGACGGCCGGGCGGGCCGACGAAAAGCACGGGGCGCAGCCCCTGCTTTTCAGGGGCGCGGGGAACTGCGCGACAAGCCCCCACCGGGCCCGCGGCCGCCGTACGTCCCCTGCCCCCGAGCTATGACGCGCCCGGCGTACCATGGACCCCGCAGAAGGGGAGTAGCTCTTCGCCGGACCGTCGACATACTGCTCAGCTCGTCTGAGCCGGCGCCCGGAGGCGGGTCCCGTGACGGGACCGCGCCAGCGAGACCTTCGGCAAGCAGTACACCGTCCGTGCCACCCGGCACGGACCGACCGTGTGCTGCCGTGCCGAGGTGTCGCGTCAGCGGATGATTTCTCTCGGTGGGGCGGCCCGACCGATTGAGGAACCTTGATCAGCTTCAGTGTCACGGCGCTCGTCTTCGGCGTCGTCTTCCTCGCCGAACTCCCCGACAAGACCGCTCTCGCCGGCCTCGTCCTCGGCACGCGCTACCGCGCCTCGTACGTCTTCGCCGGAGTCGCCGCCGCGTTCGCCGTGCACGTCGCGCTCGCCGTGGCGGCGGGCAGCGTCCTCACACTGCTGCCGCAGCAGATCGTGCACGCGCTCACAGGCGTGCTCTTCCTGGGCGGCGCGGCCGTGCTGCTGATGAGGAAGGACGAGGACGAGGAGGAGATCCGCAGGCCCGAGGACCAGAGCTTCTGGAAGGTCTCGGGGGCCGGTTTCATGCTCATCCTGGTCGCCGAGTTCGGTGATCTGACCCAGATCATGACGGCGAACCTCGCGGCCCGCTACGACGATCCGCTCTCCGTCGGGCTCGGGGCGGTCCTCGCCCTCTGGGCCGTGGCCGGGCTCGGCATCGTCGGCGGCAGGGCGCTGATGAAGCGGGTGCCGCTGGCGCTGATCACGCGGATCGCCGCCGTGCTGATGCTGGGGCTCGGTGTGTGGAGCCTGTGGGAAGCCGTTGCGGGATGAGTGAGCCGTACGGGTGAAGGGGTGGCGACGGACCGAAATGTTTTGTACCGTGGGGAAACAAAGTGGCTCCCGTCCGCATTCCCTGACCGGTGGGCGGGGCCGCCTTGTTTCCTCCGGGCCGCCTCGCCGGGTGCGACCCCTCCCGCGGTCCCCTTTTTCCGCGCCTTGGAGCTGCTGATGACGGCCACGACCGTGCTGACCGCTCGCGCCCTCCTGCTGGACATGGACGGCACCCTCGTCAACTCGGACGCCGCCGTGGAGCGCGTCTGGCGTCGCTGGGCCGAGCGGAACGGGCTGGACGGCGCCGACATCATGAAGGTCGTCCACGGCCGCCAGGGGTACGCCACGATGGCCGTCCTGCTGCCGGACCGGCCGATGGAGCAGAACCTCGCGGACAACGCGCGGATGCTGGCCGAGGAGACCGCCGACGTGGACGGCGTCGTCCCGATACCCGGCGCGCCCGAGTTCCTCGCCTCCCTCGTCGCCGGCGGCGTGCCGCACGCCCTCGTGACCTCGGCGGACGTGGCGCTGTCCACCGCCCGGATGGCCGCGGCCGGGCTGACACCGCCCGACGTGCGCGTCACCGCCGAGTCCGTCGGCGCGAGCAAGCCGGACCCCGAGGGCTTTCTGAAGGGGGCCGCCGAACTGGGCGTCGCGCCCGAGGACTGCGTCGTGTTCGAGGACTCCGAGGCGGGGATCCGGGCCGGGCGCGCCGCCGGGATGCGGGTCGTGGGCATCGGGGAGCGGGCCCGCCCCCATGGGCCGGACGTGGTGGTGCCGGACCTGACCGCGGTCCGGGTCGAGGTCGCCGCGGGTGGTCAGATCCGGCTCACGGTGGGCTGATGTTCCGAGTGCGCCTCGGGGCCGTGCTGGGCCTCGGGGCGCGTGGTGTCAGCGGTGGTGGTCGAGTACCTCCGTCAGCCTGGTGAAGCCGTCGTCGCCGTGGCCCTGGGCGATGGCGCGGCGGACGAAGCCCTCGGCCGACCGCATGACGCTCGCGTCGATGCCGTGCGACTCGGAGACCTCGACGACATGGGTCATGGTCGACAACGCCGAGGTGAGCGGATTGCCCTCGCCGGAGTGCCGGTCGCTGTCGACCTCCTTCGCGCCCTCCTCGAAGAGCGCCGGCAGGATCGCGGCGATCCCCTGGGCGAACGGGGTCAGCTCCTGGGCGCTGACACCCTCCGCCCGGGCCAGCGCCAGGGCATGCGTGTAACCCGTGATCGCGGTCCAGAAGAGGTCGAGCAGCGCGACGTCGAACGTGGCGGCCCGGCCGATGTCCTCGCCCAGGTGGGTGTGGGCGCCGCCCAGCGCGTCCAGCACGGGCCGGTGCGCCCGGTACAGCTCCGCGTCGCCGCTGTAGATGAACACGCCGTCCGGGGTGCCGATGACCGGCGTCGGCGTCATGATCGCCCCGTCCAGGTACGCGACGCCGTGCTCTTCCGCCCACGCGGCGGTGTCACGGGCCCGGTGCGGCGTGTCGGCGGTCAGATTGACCACCGTGCGGCCCTTGAGGGCGCCGGTGACCGCCGGGGTGCGCAGTACCGCGTCCGAGGCGTCGTAGTTGACCACGCAGACGACGGTCAGCGGGCTCGCGGCCACCGCCTCCTCCGCCGACCCGGCACTGATCGCGCCGCGCGCCACCAACTCCTCGTCCCGGCCCGGCGTCCGGTTCCAGACCGTGGTCCGCAGCCCGGCGTCGAGGAAGGCACCGGCGAGGGCGCGGCCCATCGGGCCCAGGCCGAGTACGGTGACGGCGGGGGTGCCGGCGGCGGTGTGCTCTTCGGTGTGTGCGGGCATGACTCGGTAACTCCTGTGCAGAATAGATGGGTTGGTGAATTCGCGACGGATGGGCTGGGGGAGCGGGAATGAGGCGCAGGCGTGCCCAGGACGCGAGTGTGTGCGGGGTGACCGCGGCGATCGCCGTGATCGAGGGAAAGTGGAAGACGTCGCTGCTGTGGCGGCTGGAGTCCGGTCCTCACCGTCCTGGTGAGCTGCGCCGGCTGCTGCCGGGGCTCACCGAGAAGGTGCTGACCCAGGCGCTTCGCGAGATGGAGACGGACGGGCTCGTGCACCGGGAGGTGCACGACGAGCTGCCGCTGAAGACCGTCTACTCGCTGACCCCGTTCGGCCGCGAACTCTCCGAGCTGCTGGGGCCGTTGTCGGACTGGGGACACCGACGCCTGGAGACGCTCACCGGAGCGTCACTGTCGGCGACGTCGTCGCCGTAGGCCTCACCGTCTCGTCATCGTCACGTCATCGTCTCGTCTTCCGCCCCGCTCGGTGGCGCGCCCCCGTCGGCCGCTCCCTCACCACAAGGATCGCCCGACCCCGGCCGGCCGCCAAGTACCCACAAAAAGGTGGGTACTCGGGGGCATGGGCATCGGGGTGGCGGCGCGTGTGTGCCGGTGGACGCCGTCGCGCGGAGGCCGGATGACCGGACGAACGTATCGAGGCCGAGCTGTTCACGGATCCGGGCGACGAGCGCGGTCGTCCGTCCGCCCCGCGCGCGGGAGGCCCGCGGCGCTCGTTCTTTCCGACATCGACGAGGTGTCGGCCGGCTACGCCACGACCCTGAAGGCCGACGGCATCACCGTGCTCCACCACCAGGCGCCCTGACCGCCGAGTCGTGGCGGTCAGGTGCCGGGAGGTGTTTGGCGCGGGGGTGGTAACTGCTCGCCGGGGAGTCCGTACGAGGTCGAGTTAGCTCGATCGTGTGATGGTCAGGTCGCCGGCTTGCGGTGTCGTGGGCTGATCGGGTTAACGTGCTCGGGCGATCTGGGACGCCGGGAACGGAGCCAGCGTGCGGAGCCCCCTCTCCTCCGGAGAGAAGGTTTGGGGCCTCTCCGTCGCCCTCTGTCCGTACCCACTAGGCCAGGTCGTGAGGGAACTGGCCTCCCTGGATCGGACCACGCACGCGATGCGTGTCGCCGCCCAGGGGTCGAGTACGCCGGGGACCAGTACGCCCAAGACCGTTCGGGGCGTGCGGCTGCGCATGTGCACTCATGCTCAGTCCAAAGGAACGGTCAGGCCTCGGTCTTCGGGCCCGTCTGCTGGAGGACCTCGAAGGTCCAGACGGAGGAGTCGGAGGCGGCCGGCCTGGGGCGGTCGCCCCCACCCTGGTGGGCCTGCTTCATGGGGCCCTCCATCCAGGCCTGGAAGGCGGCCTCGTCGCGCCAGCGGGTGTAGACGAGGTAGTTGTCGGTGCCGTCGACGGGGCGCAGCAGCTCGAACCACTCGAAGCCGTCGGAGTTCTCGACCACCCCGGCGCGGGAAGCGAACCGCTTCTCCAGCGTCTCGCGCTGCTCGGCCGGAACCGTGAGGACATTGATCTTGACGATGCTCATGGCCTCATCCTGCATCACCCGCGACGCCGGGGCACCGCCCGACCCCCGTCGGTCACGGTTCCTTCGTCTCGGACTCCAGGCGTTGACGGGTCACCAGACCGTAGACGCCCGGATCCTCCCTGTCCTTCGTGATGCCTCGCGTGTTCTGGTAGACGACGACGGCCTGTTCGACCTGGTCGTCGAAGTTCTGGTCGATGTCACCGGTGTAGATGCCCAACTGACGCAGCCGGAGCTGGAGTTCGGCGACCTCGGGGTCGTCGTCGCCGACGCGGAGCGTCTTCGGGACCGCGAACCGGCTGTCGTCCGCCTCGTTCGCGCCGGCGGCCGAGGAGCCGGTGGAGGCACGCGCGCTCGGCGCGCTCTGCTCGGGGCTCGGTGACACGGACGGGGACGGCGAGCCCGAGGGCTCCGAGGGTGACGGAGAGGGCGACGGGCTCTTCGTGGGACTCGGCGACCCCGCGCCGCCGCCGCTCGACGGGGCGGGAGCGGGCACCCCGCCCCCACCGCCTCGTACG
>NZ_JARGEE010000562.1:0-4935 GCF_033794485.1 Streptomyces sp. MB09-02B | reverse complement strand
CCCCGGCTCTCCCCGGACGACGTCATCAGGGCAGCCACCCAACGCCTGACCGACGACTGTCTGACCCGGCACGGGCTCACCCCGCCGCGCCCGGGGCAGAGCGGTCCGCCGGGCGCCCAGCGGACACGCGTCGCCGAGACGATGTTCGGCGCGGGGCGTACGGAGCTGTCGTTGCGGCTGCCCACCGGGCACGTCGTCCGCGCCCACACCGACGGCTGTCTGGCCGAGGCCCAGCGGCGGCTCTACGGCGACCAGGGCCGCTGGTTCCGTACGTCGACCATCGTCAACAACCTCGCTCCCGAGGCCGCCCACACCGACCGCACCCTCGCCGAGGTCCGCGCGGACCGCCGCACGGAACTCGCCGAATGGCGGCGGCTGCGGATCCGCGCCCTCACCGAAGCCACCTCTCTCATCGGCAGTGCCAACCCCCCACCCCCGAAGGGAAACACAACACAGTGAAGCGCTTCACCGCCCTGTTCTCCGCCCTGCTCTTCTCCGCCGGACTGGTCCTCGCGTCGTCGGCTCCGGCTCAGGCCGCCGCCTGCGGCACCGGCAACTTCTGTGTCTGGACGGACGCCAATTTCGGCGGCATGAAGGTCGAGTGGCCCGGCGACGACCGCTGGTGGGAGAGCAACATCGCCGACGAGGACTCGTCCTGGGCCAACCACGGTGTCTCCGGCCCCGGCGTCAAGGACCACGTCAGGGTGTACTCCCGCGCCCACCTCGGCGGCCACATGACCATCTGCCTCACGCCCGGCCAGGAGGTCGGCTACAACGGCGCCGCCAACGACAACGGCGACTCCCACACCTGGGCGATGAGCTGCTGACCCAGTGACCCGCTGACCCAGGGGGCGCCCGGCACCCACCGGGCGCCCCCTCCAGACCCCCACCCCGGCAGCGCAGACCCTCACCCCGGCAGTGTCAGCCCCCAAGCCGCCTCCCGGACCGTCCACGTCCGCGTCCGCACCGGACCTGCCACCAAGGAATCCGCCCGGTAGCGGAAGTCCGCGCCGGACACGGTCACCCGGTGGCCGGTCGCGAGCAGCGGGGCCGCCTCGGCGCCCACCGACACCGGCCGGATCTCGACGTCGGCGCCGCCGTCGACGCCGGGCACGACGGACACGGCCTCCACGGGCTGGTCCAGGTCGACGAGGATCACCCCGTCCACCTCCACCCGCAGCCGCCAGGGCCCGGCCGCGCCCCCGGCGGCGACCCGGATGCGCGAGGGCCGCAGCGGACGGGACATCCGGGCGGGTATCGCCGGCCGCGTCGACAACGTACGGGCGAGGGACTGAGGCCAGGCGCGCAGCCAGGAGTGAGGGCCCGACGACGGCGACGCGCAGTCGTCGGCCGACGCGTCCCCGGCCCGTGACACCCCGGCCGGCCCCGAGCGGCTGTCCGCCTCCCGGCCCGTCCCCGCATCGGTCTCCGAATCCGCCCCCGATTCCCTCCCCGAGCCGGTCCCGGTCCCTGTCCCGGTCCCTGTCCCGGTCCCGGTCCCTGTCCCGGAGGCCGTCCCTGCCTTCCCCATGGGCGCGTCCCGGTCCGACCTCGGGGCCGTACCCCTGCCAGGTGCCCACGGGGACGAGCCCGCTGCCGGCCCGCCCGCCCCCGACGGGTCCCGCGGCGGCAGGCCCGGCAGGGCCGGGATGCGCAGGGCGCCCAGGACCACGCCGTCGCTGTCGTCGACGAGCAGATCCAGCCGCCGCTCGACACCGTCTAGGGCGGCGCGGGCCGCCGCGACCGCTCCGGCCGGTACGCCCAGGGAGTGCGCGAGCCCCAGGGCGGAACCCACGGGAACCAGGGAGAGGGCGCACCCCCCCAGCTCCCGCCGCCGATGCAGATGAGCCACCGCCCGCAGCAGCGCGCGGTCGTCGCCGACCACCACCGGGCGCCGGGAACCGCGCCGCGAGAGCGCCCGCGCGAATTCCTCGGGCCCGTCCGGAAGGCACACCTTCGTACTCGCCGCACCCGCGCTGAGCACGTCTTTCGCGATCCGTACGGCCTCGCCGTCCGTGCGACGGGCGAGGGGGTCGATGACCACGAGGAGCTGGTCGTCAGTCGCCACCTCGGTCCTGCCTCGCTTCCTCGGGTAGCATCTTTGTGCAAGAGCCCCTTGCGCTATTGCGCCAGGGGCTTCGTCTATTCCGGGGCATCCGGGTCCACAGTGTGCGGCCAACGACGGTCGCGGCGCACGCGACGGTAACAAGCCATCGCGTACGCCCCCGACCTTGGACATGCCCCGCCCGGAAGGGGTGTACGCGCGTGCCCGCACTTGTGCTGCTCGGTGCTCAGTGGGGTGACGAAGGCAAGGGAAAGGCGACGGACCTGCTAGGCGGATCCGTTGACTACGTGGTGCGCTACCAGGGCGGCAACAACGCCGGCCACACGGTAGTCGTGGGTGACCAGAAGTACGCCCTCCACCTGCTCCCTTCCGGGATTCTCTCCCCCGGCTGCACGCCGGTCATCGGCAACGGAGTCGTCGTCGACCCGTCGGTCCTGCTCTCCGAGCTGAGCGGTCTGAACGAGCGCGGCGTCGACACGTCCAAGCTCCTGATCAGCGGCAACGCTCACATCATCACGCCGTACAACGTCACCGTCGACAAGGTCACGGAACGTTTCCTCGGTAAGCGCAAGATCGGTACGACGGGGCGGGGCATCGGCCCGACCTACGCCGACAAGATCAACCGCGTGGGCATCCGGGTCCAGGACCTGTACGACGAGTCGATCCTGACGCAGAAGGTCGAGGCGGCCCTCGACGTCAAGAACCAGCTGCTCACCAAGCTCTACAACCGCCGCGCGATCGCCGTGGACCAGGTCGTCGAGGAGCTGCTGGGCTACGCCGAGAAGCTGGCCCCGTTCGTCGCCGACACCGTCCTGGTCCTCAACCAGGCGCTGGAGGACGACAAGGTCGTCCTGTTCGAGGGCGGCCAGGGCACACTCCTCGACATCGACCACGGCACGTACCCCTTCGTGACCTCGTCGAACCCGACCGCCGGTGGCGCCTGCACGGGCGCGGGCGTCGGCCCGACGAAGATCAGCCGGGTCATCGGCATCCTCAAGGCGTACACCACCCGGGTCGGCGCCGGTCCGTTCCCGACCGAGCTGTTCGACGAGGACGGCGAGGCGCTGCGCCGTATCGGTCACGAGCGGGGTGTGACCACGGGCCGTGACCGCCGCTGCGGCTGGTTCGACGCGGTCATCGCCCGCTACGCGACCCGCGTGAACGGCCTGACGGACTTCTTCCTCACCAAGCTCGACGTCCTCACGGGCTGGGAGCAGATCCCGGTCTGCGTCGCCTACGAGATCGACGGCAAGCGCGTCGAGGAACTCCCGTACTCGCAGTCCGACTTCCACCACGCGAAGCCGATCTACGAGACCCTGCCGGGCTGGTCCGAGGACATCACCTCGGCCAAGTCCTTCTCCGACCTGCCCAAGAACGCCCAGGCGTACGTCAAGGCACTGGAGGAGATGTCCGGCGCCCCGATCTCCGCGATCGGCGTCGGCCCGGGCCGCGACGAGACGATCGAGATCAACTCGTTCATCTAGTCCGCCACCATTCCGTCCGCGAGGCGGCCGACCCGTAGCCGGTGTCGGCCGCCGCCGCGTACCCGGGACGGCTGCCGGACGGTCTGACTAGTCTGTCCGCCATGAAGGAGACGGGATGCTGCTGAGATTCAGGGTGGCGAATGTCAGATCCCTGCGCGACGAGCAGGAGCTGTCCTTCGTCGCACCGGAGGGATCCGAGGGGGATCACACGGCGGCACGCGAGGTGACGCTCTCCGACGGCCGGCAACTGCCCGTGCACACCGTTCTCGGGGTCTTCGGCGCCAACGCGTCCGGCAAATCCAATGTCATCACCGCGCTGAAGAACATGCGTCACGCGGTGCTGCGCTCCTACGCCGAGTGGACCTCCTACGACGCCATCCCACGCGACGAGTTCGCCCTGGATCCGAAGGCTGCGGCCGAGACCACGCTGTACGAGGCGGACTTTCTGCTCGACCGCAACGTCCGCTGGACCTACGGTTTCGAGCTGGGACCTCAGCGGGTCGAGACGGAATGGCTCTACGCGTACCCCAAGGGCCGGCGCCAGGTGTGGTTCGAGCGTGACGCCTCGCGGGAGAAGGAATTCGATTTCCCGGCCGACAGATTGCACGACCGTGCGCACCTGGCTCGCACCACCCGGCGTGACGCCCTGCTGCTCACCCGCGCCGCCAACGACGGGCATGAACAACTCACCCCCGTCTTCGACTGGTTCAAGAGCAATCTCTGGGATGTGACGCCCGAGACCGAACGCGCCCAACGCGAGGACTACACGGCGACGCGGCTGCTGGAGAGCGAGGACTTCCGGCGGCGGACCGAGGAGCTGTTGCGGGTCGCCGACCTCGGCATCTCCGGTGTGGAGGTCGAGCAGTCGTCGTCCGGGCGGCCGACGGTACGCCTCGTGCACACGGGCAGCGATGAGCGCATGACCTTGGACTGGGCTTCGGAGTCGTGGGGAACCCGCTCATGGTTCGCGCTGATCGGCCCGCTTCTGCTGGCCCTGGACACCGGAGCGGTCCTGCTGATCGACGAACTCGACGCGAGCCTGCACTCCCGCTTCGCGGCGGAGGTCGTCCGCCTCTTCCAGGCCTCCTGGGTGAATCCGAAGGGTGCGCAGCTGGTGTTCACCGGGCATGATCCCTCTCTGTTGCAGACACCGAGCGGCGGCAGGCTGCTGCAGCCGGGGCAGATCTGGCTCACCGAGAAGGACGGGCAGGGCGCCACGGAACTGTCGTCGGTCGCCGAGTGGGAGCCGACGGAGGAAGAGGACCTCATGGCCGCCTATCTGGCGGGGTCGTTCGGCGCGGTGCCGAAGGTGTCGGAGGGCCAGATCGGACGACGGCTGCTGCGCGCGGACAGGACGGCACGGGTGGAGCGGACGGGGGCGGAGGG
>NZ_JARGEE010000561.1:0-4958 GCF_033794485.1 Streptomyces sp. MB09-02B | reverse complement strand
GGCGGGGCGGGATCCGGCGGCGACGCCATCAACGTCCTCATGGTCAACAACCCACAGATGCAGGAGCTGCAGAAGCTCACCGCCGCGCACTTCACCAAGAAGACCGGCATCGAGGTGAACTTCACCGTGCTGCCGGAGAACGACGTCCGCGACAAGATCAGCCAGGACTTCGCCAACCAGGCGGGCCAGTACGACGTGGCCACCCTCAGCAACTACGAGATACCGATCTACGCCCGCAACGGCTGGCTGGAGGAGCTGGACCCGTACGTCGCGAAGGACCCGGCCTTCGACCAGCAGGACATCCTCAAACCGATGCGCCAGTCCCTGACCGGCGACGACGGCAAGCTCTACGGGGAGCCGTTCTACGGCGAGTCGTCCTTCCTGATGTACCGCAAGGACGTCTTCGCCGAGCGCGGGCTCACCATGCCCGAACACCCCACCTGGCAGCAGGTCGCCGACCTCGCCGCGAAGGCCGACGGGGCCGAGGACGGCATGAAGGGCATCTGTCTGCGCGGACTGCCCGGCTGGGGCGAGGTCATGGCGCCCCTCACCACCGTCGTGAACACCTTCGGCGGCACCTGGTTCGACAAGGACTGGAAGGCCCGGCTGAACTCCCCCGAGTTCGAACAGGCCACCAGCTTCTACGTCGACCTCGTGCGCGAGCACGGCGAGTCCGGCGCCGCCCAGGCCGGCTTCGCCGAGTGCCTCAACAACATGACCCAGGGCAAGGTCGCGATGTGGTACGACGCGACGTCCGCCGCCGGTTCCCTGGAGGCGGCCGACTCCCCGGTGAAGGGCAAGGTCGGATACGTACCGGCGCCCGTCGAGAGGACCGAGTCCGCCGGCTGGCTCTATACCTGGGCCTGGGGCATCCAGCAGGCCTCCCGGAACCCGGACAAGGCCTGGAAGTTCGTCTCCTGGGCGTCGAGCAAGGAGTACGAGGAACTGGTCGGCGAGGAGATCGGCTGGTCGAACGTCCCCGCCGGCAAGCGGGAGTCGACGTACGCGAACCCGGACTACCGCGAGGAGGCCGCCGCCTTCCAGGAGATGACCCGCGAGGCCATCGAGGGCGCCCGGCCCACCGACCCCGGCGTGCAGCCGCGCCCCGCGCCCGGCATCCAGTTCGTCGGCATCCCCGAGTTCACCGACCTCGGTACCAAGGTCTCCCTGGAGATCAGCGCGGCCATCGCCGGACGCCAGTCCGTGGCATCGGCCCTCAAGACATCGCAGGAGCTCGCCGAGCAGATCTCCGAGGAGTACGAGGGACGATGACCGCGACCACGACAGCGCCGAGGGCGGCCACCCCCGTCCGCACCCAGGGCGCACCGAACGCCCGGCTGCGCGCCTGGGCGACCCGCGCCCCGCTCCTGCCCGCCCTGATCTTCATGATCGCCGTGACCCAACTCCCGTTCGTGGCCACACTGGTGATCTCCTTCCTCGACTGGAACTCCCTCTACCCGGACGCCCGCTCCTTCGCCGGCTTCGCCAACTACGGCGAGGTCCTCACCGATCCCGACCTGCGCCGCTCGGTGTGGACGACGATCCTGCTGACGGTCGCCGTGGTCCTCGCCAGCCTGCTCCTCGGCCTGGTGCTCGCCCTGCTCCTCGACCGGAGGTTCCGGGGCCGGGGCATCGTCCGCACCCTGCTCATCGCTCCCTTCCTGGTGGTCCCGGTGGCGGCGGCCCTGCTCTGGAAACACGTCCTCTACAACCCCGAATACGGCTTGTTCAACGGCCTGTTGCACTACGTGGGCGGGCCACAGCCCGACTGGATCTCCGAGACGCCGCTGCTCGCTGTGGAGGCCTCCCTGGTGTGGCAGTGGACGCCGTTCATGATGCTGATCCTGCTGGCGGGGCTGCAGTCCAGGGACCAGCAGCAGATCGAGGCGGCCCGGGTCGACGGCGCGAGCGACTGGCAGATCTTCCGCCATCTGACGTTCCCGCATCTGCGCCGCTACCTGGAACTGGGCGCGCTGCTGGGCTCGATCTACATCGTCCAGAACTTCGACGCGGTCTTCACGATCACCTCGGGCGGCCTGGGCACCGCGAACCTGCCGTACACCGTCTACCAGACCTTCTACCAGGCCCACGAGAACGGCCTCGCCTCGGCCGCGGGCGTCCTGGTCGTCATCGGCTCGATCATCATCGCGACGTTCGCCCTGCGCGTGGTGTCGTCGCTGTTCCGTGAGGAGGCGGGCCGGTCATGAGGTCGACTGCCGTGCGACGCAAGGGACTCGGCCTGGGCCTGGCGGCCTGGCTGCTCGGTGTCCTGTTCTTCCTCCCCATCGCCTGGATGGCGCTGACATCGCTGCACTCGGAACCGGACGCGGCGACCAACCCCCCGTCCTGGGCGGCGTCCCTGACGCTCGACGGCTACCGCGAGTTCTTCGGCGTGGACGGCGGGGCCAGCCCCTGGCCCGCCCTGATCAACTCGACGGTGGCGTCCCTGGCGTCGACCCTCCTCGTCCTCCTCCTCGCCTTCCCGGCGGCGTACGCGCTGTCGATCCGCCCGGTGAAGAAGTGGACGGACGTCCTGTTCTTCTTCCTCTCCACGAAGATGCTGCCGGTGGTGGCGGGTCTGCTCCCTCTCTACCTGTTCGCGAAGAACACGGGCCTGCTGGACAACATCTGGCTCCTCGTCCTGCTCTACACCTCCATGAACCTGCCGATCGCCGTCTGGATGATGCAGTCCTTCCTCGCGGAGGTCCCGGTGGCGGTGATCGAGGCCGCGCAGCTCGACGGCGCCCGGCTCCCCACGGTGCTGGCCCGGGTGGTGGCGCCGATCGCGGCCCCCGGCATCGCCGCGACCGCCCTGATCTGCTTCATCTTCAGCTGGAACGAGCTGCTGTTCGCGAGGGTGCTGACCGGTGTCGTCGCCGAGACCGCCCCCGTCTTCCTGACCGGCTTCATCACCAGCCAGGGCCTGTTCCTGGCCAAGGTGTGCGCCGCGTCGCTCGTCATCTCCCTGCCGGTGCTCGCCGCGGGGTTCGCCGCCCAGGACAAGCTGGTCCAGGGCCTCTCCCTGGGAGCCGTCAAATGAAGGCCGCCGTCATCGAGTCCGTGGGCAGGGCCGTCGTCGCCGAGGTCCCGGACCCGGCACCGGGCCCCCGCGAGGTCGTCGTCGAGGTCGCCGCGTGCGGTCTGTGCGGCACCGATCTGCACATCCTCCAGGGCGAGTTCGCCCCGAAGCTGCCGATCGTGCCCGGACACGAGTTCGCGGGCGAGGTGGTGGGCCTGGGCAGCCGGGTCACCGAGCTCTCCGTGGGCGACCGGGTGGCCGTCGACCCGTCCCTGTACTGCCACGAGTGCCGCTACTGCCGTACCGGCCACAACAACCTCTGCGAGCGGTGGGCCGCGATCGGCGTCACCACGGCCGGCGGCGCGGCGCAGTACGCGGTGGCGCCGGTGGCCAACTGCGTCCGGCTCCCGGAGCACGTCCGCACCCAGGACGCGGCACTGGTGGAACCACTGTCCTGCGCGGTACGGGGCTACGACGTCCTGCGCGCCCGCCTCGGCGCCCATGTCCTCGTCTACGGCTCCGGCACGATGGGTCTGATGATGCTGGAGCTCGCGAAGCGGACGGGCGCGGCGAGCGTGGACGTGGTCGACGTGAACCCCTCCCGCCTGGAGACCGCCCGCCGGCTGGGCGTCTCGGCGGCCGCCGCGGGCGCCGACGAACTGGACCGGCCCCAGGGCTGGGACGTGGTGATCGACGCGACGGGCAACGCCGCCGCCATCCAGGACGGCCTGGACCGGGTGGCCAAGGCCGGCACCTTCCTCCAGTTCGGAGTGGCCGACTACGCGACCCGGGTCACGATCGACCCGTACCGCGTCTACAACCAGGAGATCACCATCACCGGCTCCATGGCCGTCCTGCACAGCTTCGAACGCGCGGCGGAACTCTTCGCGGGCGGCGTCCTGGACCCGGACGTCTTCATCAGCGACCGGGTGCCGCTGGAGCGCTATCCCCAGGCTCTGGAACAATTCGCGGCGGGGGTGGGCAGGAAGATCGTCGTGGTGCCGTAGAGCCTGGGTGCCGTAGAGCCTGGGTGCCGGGGAGCGGCCACGGGCGGCCGGGCGCGCCGTCGGGCGACCGAAATTCGCTGGGCCGTCGCCCGCTGCCGCCCCTACCATCCGCGACATGCCACGCCCCAGCGGATTCACCTACACCGAGCACTCCGACACCACCGTGACGATCGACCACCACGGCCGCGCGGCCACGACACTGCGCGGCCCCCGAGCTGCCCGGTTCCTCGCCGAGGTCGCGGCGGGCGACCCACAGCTGGTCATGGCCCGCTGGACCGGGAACTACCGACGGGGCAACGAACGCACGGCCCGGGAGCACCCCCGCAACCGCCGCTGACCCGAACGGCCGACCGGCACGCCTGGGTAAGGGAACGGTAAAGCGGCCTGAATCGTTCACCCGGCATGACCGCTATGACCCCCGGCTCGAACATCCCGCTGCCCGTCACCCGTGTCGCGGTGGACGTCGCCGCACCCGTGCGGCTCGACGTCTCGGGCCTGCTGCTCACCGCCGACGGCAAGGTGCGCTCGGACGACGATTTCATCTTCTACAACCAGCCGAGCGGCCCGGGCGTGACGTACCGCTCCGGCGGCGGCACGACCCCCGACTCGATCACGGTGGACACGACGGCCGTGCCCCCGGGCATCGAGAAGATCGTCGTCACGGCCAGCCCCGACGCGGCCGGCCAGACCTTCCAGGGCGTCGAACCGACGGCCACGATCCGCGACGCCGCGAACGGCTCGGTGATCGCCACGTTCACCCCGCCACAGTTGGGCACGGAGACGGCCCTGGTGATCGTGGAGGTCTATCTGCGCAACGGCGCGTGGAAGGCGCGCGCGGTCGGCCAGGGGTACGCCAACGGCCTCGCGGGCATCGCGACGGACTTCGGCGTCACCGTGGAGGAACCCGCCCCGGCCCCGGCACAGCCCGTCGC
>NZ_JARGEE010000560.1:0-4964 GCF_033794485.1 Streptomyces sp. MB09-02B | reverse complement strand
GCCCCCCAGTCCTCCGACGCGGCGTACACCCCCGTAGGCACCACAACGGCCCGCAGGTACGCGAACAGCGGCCGCAGCGCATGCTCCAGCACCAACGAATGCCGGGCCGACCCCCCGGTCGCGGCGATCAGCACCGGCTTCCCGGCCAGCGCGTCCCGGTCCAGCACATCGAAGAAGGACTTGAACAGCCCGCTGTACGACGCCGAGAACACCGGCGTCACCACCACGAGCCCGTCGGCCCCCGCCACCGCGTCCAACGCGGTGGCGAGCCTGCGACCGGGGAACCCGTTCGTGAGGTGGTGCGCGATCTCGACCGCGAGGTCCCGCAGTTCGACGACCTGGACCTCGACCGACGCGTCCTGCCCGACCACGGCGGCGGCGAGCCGGTCGCCCAGCAGCCGCGTGGACGAGGGCACACTCAGCCCCGCCGAGACGACGACGAGCTTCACGACACACTCTCCTTCTTCTCCGCGCCCTTGCCTTCCGCGCCCTTGCTCTCCGCGGCCAGCAGCGACCCGTGGGTCGGCGCGTCCGGCACGTCCGCCGGCCGCCCCTTCGCGAACTCCTCCCGCAGCACCGGCACGACCTCCTCGCCGAGCATGTCGAGCTGCTCCAGGACGGTCTTCAGCGGCAGCCCCGCGTGGTCGATCAGGAACAACTGCCGCTGGTAGTCACCGGCGTACTCGCGGAACGCCAGCGTCTTCTCGATCACCTGCTGCGGCGAGCCGACGGTGAGCGGCGTCTGGTCGGCGAAGTCCTCCAGGGAGGGCCCGTTGCCGTAGACCGGCGCGACGTCGAAGTACGGCCGGAACTCCCGTACCGCGTCCTGCGAGTTCTTCCGCATGAAGATGTGCCCGCCGAGGCCGACGATCGCCTGTTCGGGCGTGCCGTGCCCGTAGTGGGCGTACCGCTGCCGGTACAGCTCGACCATGCGCTGGGTGTGCTCGGCCGGCCAGAAGATGTTGTTGTGGAAGAAGCCGTCGCCGTAGTACGCGGCCTGCTCGGCGATCTCGGGCGAGCGGATCGAGCCGTGCCAGACGAACGGCGGTACGCCGTCCAGCGGACGGGGCGTGGAGGTGAACCCCTGGAGCGGCGTGCGGAACTTGCCCTCCCAGGTGACCACGTCCTCGCGCCACAGCCGGCGCAGCAGCGCGTAGTTCTCGACGGCGAGGTTGATGCCCTGCCGGATGTCCTGCCCGAACCACGGGTAGACCGGGCCGGTGTTCCCGCGCCCCATCATCAGGTCCACCCGGCCGTCGGCGAGGTGCTGGAGCATCGCGAAGTCCTCGGCGATCTTCACCGGGTCGTTGGTGGTGATGAGCGTCGTGGAGGTGGAGAGGATCAGCTTCTCGGTGC
Organism: Streptomyces sp. MB09-02B; assembly: GCF_033794485.1. NCBI lineage: Bacteria > Bacillati > Actinomycetota > Actinomycetes > Kitasatosporales > Streptomycetaceae > Streptomyces > Streptomyces sp. MB09-02B. The sequence continues at coordinate 3,608 of NZ_JARGEE010000560.1, read as the reverse complement.
GCGCGGCGACGTAGCCGAGCATCGTGGTCGGCGACGACGGCACGAAGGGCGGGTTGTGGTGCTCACCGGTGGCGAAGACGTCGAGGCCGACCTCCTCCGCCTTCAGCGCGATCGCGACCATCGCCTTGATGCGCTCACGCTCGGTCGGCGTCCGGCCCGTGGTGGGGTCCGGCGTCACGTCACCGACGCTGAAGATCCCGAACTGCATCATCGCTGCCACCCTCTCCAGGTTGTTTACGATTCAACTATACCCGTGAACGAGGGCCCCGCTCTCCTTATTCCTGAGGCTCCGCCGCGCGATCGGCCGGGCCGCCCCGGCCCGGCCCGCACGGGCTACCAGGATTCATTCGCAGTGCTCCGGCCTTCAGGTCGGGGGTGAAGCGGATCTGATGACGGTGACGCGGAGCGTCGCGGCATTGTTCCGGCGGAGCCGGACAGTGCGGTGGGATGGGAGGGCGAGAGGGGCAGGGTGACGATTCGTTCGCACGTTCTCCCTGGTGACGCGTGTGCGACCTCCCTAATGTGATCGTCATACAGCTCCGGTACGCGTTCAGGCTCTACCCGGATGCCGGTCAGCGCACCGCTTTGGCCAGGGCGTTCGGGTGTGCCCGTGTCGTGTTCAACGACGCGGTGCGTGCCCGCGAGGAAGCCCGCCGGGCCGGGCAGCCGTTCCCCACGGCCGGAGAGCTGTCGAGGAGGCTGGTCACCGAGGCGAAGCGGACAGCGGAACGCTCCTGGCTGGGCGAGGTCTCCGCGGTCGTCCTGCAGCAGTCCCTGCGGGATGCCGAGAGCGCGTGCCGGGGCTTCTTCGCCTCCCTCAAGGGCACCCGCAAGGGCCCCAAGATCGGTCCGCCCCGCTTCAAGTCCCGCAAGGACAACCGGCAGTCCATCCGGTTCACCGCCAACGCCCGCTGGAACGTCACCGGCAGCGGCCGGCTGAACCTGCCGAAGATCGGGGCGGTGAAGGTGCAGTGGTCCCGCACGCTGCCCGCCACCCCCACCTCGGTCACCGTCGTGAGGGACGCGGCCGGCCGGTATTTCGCGTCCTTCGTCATCGACACCGACCCCGCCACCGACGCCGCCCGGATGCCCGAGTCCGACCAGATGATCGGCATTGACCTCGGCCTGACGCTCCCCCAGACTCCGTCCGGGGGGACCCCCATCGCCGTCCTGTCCGACGGCACGAAGATCGACTCCCCGCGCTTCCTGCGCCGGGCGGAGAAGAAGCTGAAGAAGGCCCAGCGCGAGCTGTCCCGCAAACAGAAGGGATCAAAGAACCGGGCCAAGGCCCGCCTGAAGGTCGCCCACGCGCACGCCAAGGTCGCCGACGCACGCCGTGAGTTCCACCACCAGCTCTCCACCCGGCTGATCTCCGAGAACCAAGGGATCGCCGTGGAGGGCCTGTCGGTGGCGGGACTGGCACGCACCAGGCTGGCCAAGTCCGTTCACGACGCCGGATGGTCCGCGTTCACCAGCATGCTGAAGTACAAGGCGCAACGGTACGGACGCACCCTGATCACGATCGGCCGGTTCACCCCGACCTCCCAGACCTGCTCCACCTGCGGCGCGGTGGACGGGCCCAAACCCCTGAACGTGCGGGAATGGACGTGTGGCGCCTGCGGCGCGGTCCACGACCGGGACATCAACGCCGCGATCAACGTGAAGACGGCCGCCGGACTGGCGGCATCGGCCTGCGGAGCGCCGGTAGGACCAGAACTCGTTCTGGCACAGCGCGAAGAAACAGGAAGCCACGGATACCCGACCGGAAACCGTGCCGCGTAGCGGCACGGCAACCAGTCGAGGAAGGCCAGAATCCCCGCCCTTCAGGGCGAGGAGCATGTCAATTCGCGTGCATGACCGCGTAGATCATCACGAAGGCGACGATGTGGATGCCGAAGAGGAAGTACGCGAGGTACCACCACACGTACCGCTCGTTCTTCTTCTCCTCGGCGAGCCGGCGCTTCTCGGGCGTCAGCTCCTCGTCCGCGCTCACAGCTCCCGGTGCACCTTGGTGTTGGAGGCCTGCGCGCGCGGGCGCAGGACGAGGAGATCGACGTTCACATGGCTGGGCCGGGTGACCGCCCAGGTGATCGTGTCGGCGACGTCGTCTGCGGTCAGGGGCTCGGCGACGCCCTGGTAGACGCTCTCGGCCTTCTCCTTGTCGCCGCCGAAGCGGGTCAGCGCGAACTCGTCCGTCTTCACCATGCCGGGCGCGACCTCGATCACCCGCACCGGCGTCCCGACGATCTCCAGCCGCAGCGTCTCCGCGAGGACGTGCGCGCCGTGCTTGGCGGCGACATAGCCCGCGCCGCCCTCGTACGTCCCGTGCCCGGCCGTCGACGACACCACGACCACCGTGCCGTCACCGCTCGCGGTCAGCGCGGGCAGCAGGGCCTGGGTGACATGGAGCGTGCCGATGACGTTCGTCTCGTACATCGTGCGCCAGTCGGCCGGATCGCCGGTGGCCACCGGGTCGGCGCCGAGCGCGCCACCCGCGTTGTTGACCAGCACACCGATCGTCCTGAACGCGCTCGCGAACTCGTCCACCGCCGCGCGGTCCGTGACGTCCAGGGCGTACGCCGTGGCCTGCCCGCCACCCTTGTTGATCTCCTCGGCCAACGCCTCGATCCGGTCCTTGCGCCGCGCGGTGAGCACCACCCGGTACCCGGCCGCGGCGAGCTGCCGGGCCGTGGCGGCGCCGATCCCGCTGCTCGCACCGGTGACGACGGCGATGCGGGAGGCGGCGGACGGTACGGCGGTGGCCATGAGCTGCTCCTGAGGCGGTACGAATCGAACGTCGGTCCTGCCCGGCCAGGATAGGCGTGCGGTGGGACAATGGGAGAGGTGATCCCCGGTACAGGAGGTGGATCATGGGACAGGCGCGCGAGCTGATGGACCAGCTCACCGAGGCGCTCACCACACACCAGGACCCCAAGACCGTCGCGAACCTCTTCGCGGAGGACGCGGTCGCCCACACCCCCGACGGTGGAGAGCTCCACGGCCGGGACGCCATCGCCGACTACTGGCAGCAGATGACGGACGCCATGCCCGAGGCGAGGTACGAGTCGCTGGCGTCCTTCGAGGTCGGTGACACCGCCATCGACGAGGGCATCTTCAGCGGCACGAACACCGGCCCGCTGGCGTTCCCCGACGGAACCTCCATCCCCGCCACCCACCGGAACGTCAGGATGCGCGGCGTGGACTTCGCCACCGTCCGGGACGGCCAGATCACCAGCTACCGGCTCTACTTCGACCAGCTGGACTTCCTGGACCAACTCGGCCTGCTGCCTGAGGAGTTGGCACAGTCGTCATAGGCGGCGACAGGCACAGCCGACCCAGACGGCAACGGGCACGGACGGCAGCCGCCGGCCGTCACCCACCGCGCGGCGCGTACATGATCACGGCCATGCCCGCGAGGCAGATCAACGCGCCCGTGACGTCCCAGCGGTCGGGCCGGTAGCCGTCCGCGACCATCCCCCAGGCGATCGACCCGGCGACGAAGATCCCCCCGTACGCGGCGAGGATCCGCCCGAAGTGCGCGTCCGGCTGGAACGTCGCCACGAACCCGTACGCCCCCAGCGCCACGACCCCGGCCCCGATCCACACCC
>NZ_JARGEE010000055.1:0-30686 GCF_033794485.1 Streptomyces sp. MB09-02B | reverse complement strand
GTGTACAAGGCGTAGGCCCCGGCCCTGCTTCGGCCCGTCCGCGCTCCGGCTGTCCCAGCTCCCCGGCGGCGCGCGCGTGGGTGTCCCGCGCGTCCTGCTCCACCAGACCGCCGGGGAGCGCGGTGAGCCGGAGCCGCGAGCGGCCGGAGGCGGAGCGCGAGGCGGGGACGACGACGGCCGAGGTGGCCGCGCGCCCCGCGAAACGGGCGCGCACGTCCTGTGCGACGAGCGGGCGACAGCGCTCCAGGAGCGCCGCGACGGCGGGGTTGCCGCGCAGGGCGCGCAGCGCGGCGAGGTCGTCCGGGAGGGGGCGGTACCCGGCGTCCAGGGCCTGCGTCAGGAGCGCCGCGTAGCCCGTGACGGTGCCGGGGAGCGCGGCGCGGTACCGGGCGAGGTCGGCCAGCAGGAACGCCCTCAGACGGGCGTACTCACGGGCCACCTCGTCGACGGACTCGGCGAGCCGGAGGCAGTCCTGCACCTCCTCCGCCGAGACGGGACTGGGGTTGAGGGCGAGGGCGAGGGCACGGCGGAGCACACGCAGCTCCTCAGCGCCGAACGCCATGCCGCCGCGGGTTCCGTGGGGCGTGGGCATGCGGCGACGATACGCGCTAATCAGACAAAACAGATGTGATGAGGGGGCGTGGCGCCGCCGGTTCCACCCACGTGGGGGTCGTTTTCCCGGCGCGCTCGGGTCTCGGTCGTCTGCGGGCCGGTGGGGCTTCTCGCGCAGTTCCCCGCGCCCCTGAAAAGCAGGGGCTGCGCCCCGTGCTTTTCAGGCCCGCAGGGCCTGGCCCTTTAGGGGCGCGGGGAACTGCGCGACCAGCCCCACCGGCCCGCAGACGCTCAGAGCCGGGACGCGTTGCGTTCGTACACCAGGCGGAGGCCGATCAGCGTCAGCCACGGCTCGTGTTCGTCGATCACCGAGGACTCCCCCAGCACCATCGGCGCGAGCCCCCCGGTGGCGATGACCGTCACGTCCTCGGGGTCGTCGGCCAGTTCACGGACCATCCTGCTCACCACACCGTCGACCTGCCCGGCGAACCCGTACACGATCCCGGACTGCATCGCCTCGACCGTGTTCTTGCCGATCACGCTGCGCGGCCGGGCGACCTCGATCTTGCGGAGCTGGGCGCCCTTGACGCCCAGCGCCTCGACAGAGATCTCGATACCGGGGGCGATGACACCGCCGACGTACTCGCCGCGCGCGCTGACCGCGTCGAACGTCGTCGCCGTACCGAAGTCCACGACGACGGCCGGACCGCCGTACAGCTCGACGGCGGCGACGGCGTTGATGATGCGGTCGGCGCCGACCTCCTTGGGGTTGTCGGTGAGGATCGGGACGCCCGTCTTCACCCCCGGCTCGACGAGGACCGCGGGGACGTCGCCGTAGTAGCGGCGGGTCACCTCGCGGAGTTCGTGCAGCACCGACGGGACGGTGGCGCAGATCGCGATGCCGTCGATGCCGTCGCCCAGCTCCTCGCCCAGCAGCGGGTGCATGCCCATGAGGCCCTGGAGGAGGACCGCCAGTTCGTCGGCGGTGCGGCGCGCGTCGGTGGAGATGCGCCAGTGTTCGACGATGTCCTCGCCGTCGAACAGACCGAGGACGGTGTGGGTGTTGCCCACGTCGATCGTCAGCAGCATGGCCCGTCCCCGTCCTACTCGGCCGCGCGCAGGTCGAGGCCGATGTCCAGGATCGGGGACGAGTGGGTCAGGGCCCCGACGGCCAGGAAGTCGACGCCGGTGTCCGCGTACGCCTTCGCGTTGGTGAGGGTCAGCCGGCCCGAGGCCTCCAGGAGGGCGCGGCCGTCGACGAGCGAGACCGCCTCCTCGCACTCGAGCGGGGTGAAGTTGTCCAGGAGGATCAGATCGGCGCCCGCGTCGACGACCTCGCGCAGCTGGTGCAGGGTGTCGACCTCGACCTCGATGGGCACCTCGGGGAACATCGCGCGCACGGCCTCGAATGCCTGGGCGACTCCGCCTGCGGCGACGACGTGGTTGTCCTTGACGAGGGCCGCGTCCGACAAGGACATGCGGTGGTTGATCCCGCCGCCGCAGCGGACCGCGAACTTCTCCAGGGAACGCAGGCCCGGCGTCGTCTTCCGGGTGTCGCGCACCTTGGCCTTGGTGCCCTCCAGGGTGTCCGCCCACGCGCGCGTGGCGGTGGCGATGCCGGAGAGGCGGCACAGCAGGTTCAGGGCGCTGCGCTCGGCGGTGAGCAGGTCGCGGGTGGCGCCGGTGACGCTGAGGAGCTTCTGGCCGGCCTCGACGCGGTCGCCGTCGTCGACGTGCCGCTCGACCTCGAACTCGTCGGAGCAGGCCACCGAGAGGACCGCCTCGGCAACTCTCAGGCCCGCCACGACGCCGCCCTCGCGGGCGGTGAAGTCGGCGGTGGCGCGGGCGTCCTCGGGGATCGTGGCGACCGTGGTCACGTCCACGCCGTGGTCGAGGTCCTCCTGGATGGCGACGTTGGCGATGTCCTCGACCTCCACGGGGTCGAGTCCGGCGTCGGCCAGGAGCTGGGCGAGCGCGGGATCGAGCCCGCACTCCAGGTATTCCTCGCTGAGGCCGTCGTCCGCGCCGCAGGCGCAGCCGTCGCCGCAGCCGCCGCTCTGGGCGAGGGGAAGGTCGGGAGTGCTCACGTCTGTCACTGCTCCTGCTGGTGCTGCCGGGTCGGGGGGAAGTCTGCGGTATCGGTGGTGTGTACGGCGAGCGTCCGGTCCGGATTCAGCCGTACGACGATGTGGCGGCGCCAGGCGGCGTCGTCGCGCTCGGCGCGGTCCTCGCGCCAGTGGCAGCCGCGGGTCTCCTCGCGCAGCCGGGCGGCCGCGACCAGGACGCGGGCCACGCACAGGAGGTTGGTGGTCTCCCAGGTGTCGACGCCGGGCTCGGCCGTCTTGCCGTTCTCGGCGAGGGCGTCGCGGGCCTCGGCGTGCAGCCGGTCCAGGGCGGCCGCGGCGGTGGCCAGGGACGCCTCGGAGCGCAGCACGCCGGCGCCCTCGGTCATGGTCCGCTGGATCGCGAACCGTATCTCCGGGGCGAGCAGCGGGTGCGCGGGCTGCTCGGCGTGCGGGACGGGCTGGGGCACGCGCGCGTGGAGGCCGTGGTCGGCGTGGGACTCGGCGATGTCGGCGACGATGCGCTCGGCGTAGACCAGGCCCTCCAGGAGGGAGTTGGAGGCGAGCCGGTTGGCGCCGTGGACGCCGGTGCAGGCGACCTCGCCGCAGGCGTACAGGCCGGGGACGGTGGTGCGGCCGCGGGAGTCGGTGCGCACGCCGCCGGAGGCGTAGTGGGCGGCCGGGGCGACCGGGATGGGCTCGGTGACCGGGTCGAGGCCGTGGGCGCGGCAGGCGGCGAGGATCGTCGGGAAGCGGTGCTCCCACATGTGCGCGCCGAAGTGTCGGGCGTCCAGGTACATGTGCTCGACGCCCTGCTCCTGCATACGGCGCATGATGCCCTTGGCGACGATGTCCCGGGGCGCCAGCTCGGCCAGCTCGTGCTGTCCGACCATGAAGCGGACGCCGTCGGCGTCGACCAGGTGGGCGCCCTCGCCGCGGACGGCCTCGGAGACCAGGGGCTGCTGGCCCTCGGCGTCCGCGCCGAGGAACAGCACGGTCGGGTGGAACTGGACGAATTCGAGGTCGGAGATCTCCGCGCCCGCGCGCAGGGCGAGGGCCACGCCGTCGCCGGTCGACACCGAAGGGTTGGTGGTGGCGGAGAAGACCTGGCCCATGCCGCCCGTGGCGAGGACGACCGCGGGGGCGTGGACGGCTCCCACGCCGTCGTGCTGGCCCTCGCCCATGACGTGCAGGGTGACCCCGGCGGTGCGGCCGGCGGCGTCGGTCAGCAGGTCCAGCACGAGCGCGTTCTCGACGGTCCGCACGCCACGCGCGCGTACGGCCTCCACGAGGGCCCGGGAGATCTCCGCGCCGGTGGCGTCGCCGCCCGCGTGGGCGATGCGGCGGCGGTGGTGGCCGCCCTCGCGGGTCAGCTCCAGGCCGCCCTCCTCCGACTCGTCGAAGTGGGCGCCGGTCGCGATCAGCCGGCGTACGGCGTCGGGTCCCTCGGTGACGAGGATGCGTACGGCCTTCTCGTCGCACAGGCCCGCGCCGGCCACCAGGGTGTCGTCCAGGTGCTGTTCGGGGGTGTCGCCCTCGCCGAGGGCCGCGGCGATACCGCCCTGGGCCCAGCGGGTGGAGCCGTCGTCGAGGCGGGCCTTGGTGACGACGACCGTGGTCAGGCCGGCGGCCTCGCAGCGCAGCGCGGCGGTGAGGCCGGCGACGCCCGAGCCGACGACGACCACGTCGGCGTCGATGGACCAGCCCGGTGCGGGCGCGTGCAGTCGTATGCCTGTGCTGGTCACGAGGCGGCTCCGAAGGTCAGGGGGAGGTTGTCGATCAGCCGGGTCGTCCCCACCCGGGCCGCGACGGCGAGGACGGCTTCGCCGGTGAAGTCGTCGGGGATGTCGGTGAAGTCGGACGGGTCGACCAGGGCCAGGTAGTCGAGGACGAGCGGCGGCTTCATGCGCAGGGCCTCGTCGAGGACCAGTCGGGCGGCGGCGCGGACGGCGGCCGGGCCGCCGGGGGCGGACTTGGCCATGGCGTGCGCGTCGGCGGCCGCACGGGACTCGCCGATCGCGCTCAGGGCCTCGGCACGCGCGCGCGTGGCGGGCACCTCACGGGCACGCGCGCGCAGCGCCTCCTGTGCGGCGTGCCGGTCGCGGCCCGCGAACAGGGCCTGGGAGAGCGCGAGGGCGGTGCGGCGCTCCTCGGTGGACAGGTACCGGTTGCGGCTGGACAGGGCCAGGCCGTCGTCCTCACGGACGGTCGGCACGCCCACGATCTCCATACCGAAGTTCAGGTCGCGGACCATGCGGCGGATCAGGGCGAGCTGCTGGGCGTCCTTCTGGCCGTAGAGCGCCACGTCGGGGCGGGTGAGGTGGAGCAGTTTGGCGACGACGGTAAGCATGCCGTCGAAGTGCCCGGGGCGGGAGGCGCCCTCCAGGCGCTCCCCCATGGGCCCGGCGGTGATCCGGACCTCGGGTTCGCCGCCCGGGTAGACCTCGTCCACGGACGGGGCGAACACCACGTCCGCGCCCGCCTGTTCGGCGAGCTTGACGTCGGCGTCCAGGGTGCGCGGGTAGCGGTCGAGGTCCTCGCCGGCGCCGAACTGGAGGGGGTTGACGAAGACGGTCACGACGACCTCGCCCGTGTCGCCCGCGATCTCGCGCGCGACGCGGACCAGGGTGGCGTGGCCCTCGTGCAGGGCGCCCATGGTCATCACGACGGCCCGGCGTCCCGTACGCGCGCGTGCGTGCAGTTCGTCGGCGGTGCGCAGCACGGTGATGGTCATCGGGCGTTCCCTTCGGTGCCGTCGGTCCCGCCCGCTCCGGTGGCGCGGTCCGCCCCGCCGGCGAGCACCCCGAGGAGGTCCTCGGCCAGCTCCGGCTTGAGCAGTCCGTGGGCGAGGGCCCGGTCGGCGGTCGCGCGGGCCATCGCCAGGTATCCGGCGACGGTGGCCGGGGCGTGCGCGCGCAGCTCGGCGACGTGCGCGGCGACCGTGCCCGCGTCACCGCGCGCGACGGGGCCGGTGAGGGCCGCGTCGCCCGACCTGAGGGCGTTGTCCAGGGCGGCGCCGAGCAGCGGGCCGAGCATGCGGTCGGGGGCGGTGACCCCGGCCGTGCGCAGCAGCTCCATGGACTGGGCGACCAGGGTCACCAGGTGGTTGGCGCCGAGGGCGAGGGCCGCGTGGTAGAGCGGGCGGTTCTCCTCGGCGATCCACTCGGGCTCGCCGCCCATCTCGATCACCAACGCCTCGGCGGCCATCCGCAGCTCGTCCGGAGCCGTGACCCCGAAGGAGCACCCGGCGAGCCGCTGCACGTCCACCGCGGTCCCCGTGAACGTCATCGCGGGGTGCAGCGCCAGGGGCAGCGCCCCGGCCCGCAGCGCGGGGTCCAGCACCTTCGCGCCGTACCGCCCGGAGGTGTGTACGAGGAGCTGCCCCGGGCGTACGGAGCCGGTCTCCGCGAGGCCCTCGACCAGCCCCGGCAGGGCGTCGTCGGGGACGGTCAGCAGGACCAGGTCCGCGTGGCGCAGCACGTCGGCGGGGGGCATCAGCGGGACATCGGGCAGCAGTTCGGCGGCGCGTCGCCGGGAGGCGTCGGAGACGCCGGAGACGGCCACAGGCCGGTGACCCGCCAGCTTCAGCGACGCCGCCAGCGCGGGGCCGACCCGGCCGGCTCCGACGACACCGACGGCGAGCCGCGCGGGGCGGTCCTTCGGCTCTGGTTGCTGGAATGTACTCACTCGGTGGTGGCCTTCCCGTTCCAGTCCGCTCTGGGTACCGGACGATTTCTCGTCATGTTAACGCGATTGGTCACAGGGGTGTTCGGTCGTCCACAGGCTGTGGGGTGACGCGGGACCGTTTTCGCAGGTCGTGTCGGGGAGCCCGGCGGGCGCGGAATCGGCGGGAAAACCAGGTGCCGGACCGGCTCCGGTCGGGGGATGATCCCGGGATGAGCGAAGCGGCGGGGACCACCGAGGACGGGACGGCCGACGGGGACTCCCCGGCGATGCTGCGGTACGAGCGGCGGCGGGCGGTCCACCGGACGGCCGCGCGGGTGCTGTCGCGGACCAGTGCGCTGGCGACGATCCGCGAGCGGCTCTCGCTGCTGGACCTGGCCGGCGAGGTGTACGACCTGGACGAGTCGGCGGACATCTACGGCAACGGGGTCGTCGAGGCGCTGGAGGAGCGGACCGCCGCGCTGCTCGGCATGGAGGCCGCCGCGTTCTTCCCGACCGGCACGATGGCCCAGCAGGTGGCCCTGCGGTGCTGGGCGGGCCGTACCGGGAACCCGACGGTGGCCCTGCACGGGCTCGCCCACCCCGAGAGGCACGAGCGGTACGCGTTCAGCCGGGTCAGCGGATTGCGCCCGGCCGTGCTGACGAGCGAGCCCCGGCTGCCGAGCGCCGACGAGGTACGCGGCTTCGACGAGCCCTTCGGCGCGCTGATGCTCGAACTGCCCCTCAGGGAGGCGGGTTTCGTGCTCCCCTCCTGGGAGGAGCTGACGGCGGTCGTCGACGCGGCGCACGAGCGGGAGGCGGTCGTCCACGTCGACGGGGCCCGGCTCTGGGAGTCCACGACCCACTTCGGCCGCCCCCTCGACGAGATCGCGGGCCTCGCCGACAGCGTCTACGTGTCGTACTACAAGTCCCTCAACGCCTACAGCGGTGCCGCGATCGCCGGCCCCCAGACCCTGGTCGACGAGGCGAAGGCCTGGCGGCACCGGTACGGCGGCGACCTCTTCCACCAGTTCCCCACCGCCCTGTCGGCCCTGGTCGGCCTGGAGCGCGAGCTGCCCCGGCTGCCGGAGTACGTGCGCCACGCGCGCGTGGTCGCCGCCGCGCTGCGGGAGGGGTTCGCGGAGGCGGGGGTGCCGTGGTCCCGCGTGCACCCCGAGGAGCCGCACACCCACGAGTTCCAGGTCTGGCTGCCGTACGACGTCGATGTCGTCGCGGAGGCCTCGGTCCGGCAGGGCGAGCGGACGGACACGCTGCTCTTCGCCCGCCCCTGGGACCGGGGCGGGCCGGGGCTGGCGGTCACCGAGGTCGAGGTGCGGGGGTCGGCGCTTCAGTGGACGGCCGAGGACGTCCGGCGGGCGGTCGGGGACTTCGTGGCGCTGGTGGAGAAGGTCGCGGGCGAATAGCCACCGGGCCGGCCGGCGCGGGCGGGGCACCATGGGGCCATGAGTGTGCGCATCGACATCACCGGGCTGCGGCGGGAGAAGGTGGCCGTCGTGCCCTCGCCGCTGGCCGAGCTCGGCATGGCGCTGCACGTGCTGTCCGAGCCCGGACACCACCCGGGGCTCCAGGGCTGGGTGACGGGAGTGACCGCCCGGCTCGACGCGCATCTCGCGGACCGGATGTCCGAGGCGGACTTCCTGTGGCGTACGTCGTTCTCCGACCTGTTCATGCCCTTCGCCGGCATCCCCGGCCGGGACACCCTCCCGGGTACGACGCTCGCCGACGACCTCGATCTGCTGGACAAGCTGACGGACGACCAGTTCGTCGACGCCGGGCTGGAGTTCGTCTGCTCCCCCCGGTACGCCTACGACTCGCCACGGCCCGGTCCACTGGCCGACGCGGAGATGCGGCGCCGCGCCCTGGAACTGGCCGCCGCGCGCGGGCCGCGGCAACTGCGGTTCGCCGGACGGCTGCTGACGGACCCGCCCGGTGTGCGGGCCTGGCTGCGGCAGTTCCTGGAGGACTGCGACGCGGCCTTCTTCAGCGAGACCTGGTCGCGGCTGTGCCACCCGCTCGCGGCGGACGCCCGCCACAAGACCGAGGTGCTGCGGCACAAGGGCCTCGCCGGGGCGCTGGGCGCCGTCTCGCCGTCCCTGGCCCTGGACGGTGTGGACGCTGTGGGCAGGTCGGCGGGGCGGATCGTCGTGGACAAGCTGGTCGAGGGCCGTACGCGCACCGGTGACGGCGGTCTGCTGCTGGTGCCGACCAGCCTGGGCCGGCCCCACCTCACCGTCCTGCACCGCTTCGGCTGGCAGCCGGTGATCCAGTACCCGGTGAGCGCGGCCGAGCCCGCCGCCCCGCCCTCCGTGGAGCAGCTCGCCCTGCGCATGACGGCGCTGGCCCACCCCGTCCGGATGCGCCTGTGCCGCAATCTGGCCCGCAGCGCGAACACCACGGGCGAGCTGGCCCAGATGCTCGGCATGACCCCGCCGGAGATATCCCGGCACCTGGCCGTCCTCAGGAAGGCGGGCCTCCTCACGACGCGCCGCCGGGGCCGGTACGTCCTCCACCAGCTGGACGTGGCGGTGGTGGCCCGGCTGGGGAGCGACTTCCTGGAGGGGTTGCTCAGATGACCGGACGAACGGCTGACCGGACGACCGGCAGCCCGGGCGAACCGGAGGGCCGGGCGAACCGGAGGGCCGTACGCCGGCCGGCCGCCTCAGCCGTGTCCCCCCGCGCGTACCAACCCCGTCTCGTACGCCAGCACGACCACCTGGACGCGGTCGCGCAGGCCCAGCTTGGTGAGGATGCGGCCGACGTGGGTCTTCACCGTGGCCTCGGAGAGAACGAGGCGGGCGGCGATCTCGCCGTTGGAGAGGCCCTGCGCGACGAGGATCATGACCTCGCGTTCGCGCTCGGTGAGCCGTTCCAGCTCCTTGTGCCGGGGCTCCGAGCCGGTGCCCGGGAGCATCGGGGCGAACCGGTCCAGCAGCCGCCGGGTCGTGGACGGCGCGACGACCGCGTCCCCGCTGTGCACGGCACGGATCGCGGCCAGCAGCTCGCCGGGCGGCACGTCCTTGAGCATGAAGCCGGAGGCGCCCGCCTTCAGGCCGGAGAAGGCGTACTCGTCGAGGTCGAAGGTGGTCAGGATGAGCACCTTGGGCGGCTCGGGCTCCGCGCAGATGCGGCGGGTGGCCTCGACCCCGTCCAGCTTGGGCATCCGGACGTCCATGAGGACCACGTCCACCTCGGTCGACCGCACGACCTGGAGGGCCTCGACGCCGTCGCCCGCCTCGGCCACGACCTCCATGTCCGGCTGGGCCGCCAGCACCATCCGGAACCCGGTGCGCAGCAGCACCTGGTCGTCGACGAGCATCACGCGGATCGCCATCGGTTCCTCTTCCATCCACAGGTGTCAGCGGCCGTCAGGCCTGGTCAGTGCGCGGGCTTCAGGGGCAGCAGGGCGCTGATCCGGAAGCCGCCGCCGGGGCGGGGGCCCGCGTCCAGCGTGCCGCCGACCATACCGACGCGCTCACGCATCCCGATGAGGCCGTGCCCCTGGCCGTCGGCGCCGCCCTCCTCGTACAGCTCGTGCGGCGCGCCCTTGCCGTCGTCCTCGACGAGCAGACCGAGGCCGTCGTCGAAGTAGACCAGCCGGACACTCGCACCGGCGTTCGGGCCGCCGTGCTTGCGGGTGTTGGTGAGGGCCTCCTGGACGATGCGGTACGCCGTCAGCTCCACCCCGCTGGGCAGCGGGCGCGGTGTGCCCTCGATCTTGAAGTCGACGGGCAGCCCGGCCACCCGGCACTGCTCGACCAGGTCGTCGATCTGTTCGACGTCGGGCTGCGGGACGTACTCGCCGACCTCCTTGTGCTCACCGGTGCGCAGCACGCCCAGCAGGCGGCGCATCTCGGCGAGGGCCTGGCGGCCGGTGGAGGAGATCGTCTCCAGGGCCTTCTTCGCCTGGTCGGGGGCGGCGTCGAGGACGTACGCGGCGCCGTCGGCCTGGACGACCATCACGGACACGTTGTGCGCGACCACGTCGTGCAGTTCACGGGCGATCCGGGCGCGCTCGGCGGCGACCGCGACCTTGGCCTGCGCCTCGCGCTCCTTCTCCAGGCGGGCGGCGCGCTCCTCCAGCTGCGCGAAGTACGCGCGGCGGGTGCGCAGCGAGTCGCCGAGCACCCAGGCCAGGGCGAACGGCACGGTCAGGAACAGCGCGAGCACCGCGTTGCCCATCGTGCTCGTGTCGTCCTCGGTCCAGCGCAGCTGTCCCAGCGTCGCCGCGCACAGGCCGCCGCCCAGGGCGAACCAGGAGGCCCAGCGGGCGCCGTTCGCCGCGACCGTGTAGATGACCACGAGCATCGCGAAGTCGGCCGGGATGCGGGGCACGTCGAGGATGAGCTGCGCGATGCCCGCTGCGGCGGCCAGCATCAGCATCTTCTCGGGCATACGGCGCCGCAGGGCGATCGACAGACAGAGCACGAGCGTGATCACCACGAACGCGGTCTCGTTCATGTCGCTCGCGTAGTCCGGGTCGATCGCTCCGCCGGCCAGGGTCACCGCGAGCAGGACGACGGCCCAGAAGCTGTCGACCCAGGTCGGGTGTCGGCGGAGGAAGTCATAGAGGCGCTGCACGTAACCCAGCGTAGGGAAGCGGGCGGTGTGCCGGGGTCAACCGGAGGACCGATCCATGACGGGTGCAAGTACTCCCCAAGGTGGAGGTCGGGTTACCCGTTCCGCTTAGCCTGACGTGATGATGGATCGCCCAGGAGCTCAGGAGGGCGCGTCGGAGTGCGGCCGCGGGTCGGGTGGGGCCGGTCGCGCGGTTCCCCGCGCGCCGGAGAGGGCGCGGCCCTGGCGGGCGGCGACCGAGGAGGCGCTGTACGGGCGCGAGGGCTTCTACCTGCGGCCGGACGGGCCCTCCGCGCACTTCCGGACCTCCGTCCACGCCTCCCCGCTCTTCGCCGCCGCCGTGGCCCGGCTGCTGTGCCGGGTCGACGAGGGGGCGGGGCGGCCCAGGGAGCTGGCCTTCGTGGACATGGGGGCCGGGCACGGGGAACTGGTGGGTGCGGTGCTGGACGCGCTGCCCGCGGATGTGGCGGGACGCACACGCGCGTACGCCGTCGAACGGGCCGACCGGCCCCCCGGCCTCGATCACCGCATCGAGTGGGTCATCGAACCGCCGCAGGGGGTCACGGGGCTGCTGTTCGCCAACGAGTGGCTGGACAACGTGCCCGTGGAGGTCGTCGAGGTGGACGCGGCGGGTGTGGCGCGGCTGGTGCTCGTACGGCAGGACGGCGGCGAGGTGCTCGGGGAACCCGTCGGCGGGGCCGAGGCGGAGTGGCTGCGCCGGTGGTGGCCGCTCGCCCGGGAGGAGGGGCTGCGGGCCGAGGTCGGGCTGCCCCGGGACCGGGCGTGGGCCGCCGCCGTGGCGGGCGTCGAGCGAGGGCTCGCCGTCGCCGTCGACTACGCGCACCTGGCCGGCTCCCGGCCGCCCTTCGGGACGCTCACCGGGTTCCGGCAGGGGCGGGAGACCACGCCGGTCCCGGACGGGTCGTGCGACATCACCGCGCACGTGGCACTGGACGCGTGCGCGCTGCCGGGGGCCCGGCTGCTCACCCAGCGGGAGGCCCTGCGCGCCCTGGGGGTCACCGGCGGCCGTCCGCCGCTCTCCCTGGCGAGCACCGACCCGACGGCGTACGTACGCGCCCTCGCGGGCGCCGGCGAGGCCGCCGAACTGACAGCGCCGGGCGGCCTGGGCGACTTCGGGTGGCTGCTGCAGCCGGTCGGGATCCCGGACCCGCTGCCCCGCGACTAGGAAGTGGGCCGCCCTACTTGTCGATGTCCCCCACCACGAAGAACAGCGAGCCCAGGATCGCCACCATGTCGGCCACCAGCGTCCCCGGCAGCAGCTCGGTGAGGGCCTGGATGTTGTTGTACGAGGCGGAGCGGAGCTTGAGGCGGTAGGGGGTCTTCTCCCCCTTGCTGACGAGGTAGTAGCCGTTGATGCCGAGGGGGTTCTCGGTCCAGGCGTACGTGTGCCCCTCGGGGGCCTTGAGGACCTTCGGCAGCCGCTGGTTGACGGGGCCGGGCGGGAGGTCGGCCAGCCGGTCCAGGCAGGCGTCGGCGAGGGCGAGGGAGTTGTGCGTCTGCTCCAGCAGGCACTCGAAACGGGCGAGGCAGTCGCCCTCGTCACGGGTGACGACCCGCAGGACGTCCCGGAGGTCGCCGTACGCCAGGTACGGCTCGTCGCGCCGCAGGTCGAAGTCGACACCGGAGGCGCGGGCGATGGGCCCGCTCACCCCGTACGCGTGCACGGTCTCCGGCGCGAGGACGCCCACCTCCCTCGTACGCCCCCGGAAGATCTCGTTGCCGAGCACCAGGTCGTCGAAGACGTCCATGCGGGAGCGGACGTCGGTGACGGCGGCACGCGCGCGTGCGGTCCACCCGGCCGGCAGGTCCTCCTTCAGGCCGCCCACCCGGTTGAACATGTAGTGCATCCGCCCGCCGGAGATCTCCTCCATGACGTTCTGGAGTTCCTCGCGCTCCCGGAAGGCGTAGAAGACCGCGGTGATGCCGCCGAGTTCCAGCGGGTAGGAGCCGAGGAACATCAGGTGGTTCAGGACGCGGTTCAGCTCGGCGAGGAGCGTGCGCATCCAGACCGCGCGCTCCGGGACCTCCATGCCGAGCATGCGTTCGACGCCGAGGACGACGCCGAGCTCGTTGGAGAAGGCGGAGAGCCAGTCGTGGCGGTTGGCGAGCATGATGATCTGGCGGTAGTCGCGCGCCTCGAAGAGCTTCTCCGCGCCCCGGTGCATATAGCCGATGACCGGCTCGGCATGCTGGATCCGCTCGCCGTCGAGGACCAGGCGCAGCCGCAGCACACCGTGCGTGGACGGATGCTGCGGGCCGATGTTCAGCACCATGTCCGTGCTCTCGGCGGCACCGCCGATACCGACCGTCGTCTCTCGGGTCTCCGTCGGGGGAGTCATGGGCACAGTCTGTCGTACGTACGCTGGCGGAATGGAGACGGGGAGCGTGGGGACCTTCGAAGACGGCGCGGGGCGGGCGGAGGGCGAGCCCGCCTGGACGGGACTGCCGCCCGGGCTGTTGCGGATGAGGCGGCTGTTGCTGGTGGTGTGGCTGGTGCCGATCACCGTCGGTACGGCCGTCCTGCTGGGCTGGCTGGCGGGGCCGCCCTGGGCGGCGTTCGCGCTCCTGCCCCTGGCGCTGCTGCTCTGGGGCTGGCCGATGCTGGGCCGCAACTGGCGGTCGTGGCGGTACGCCGAACGGGCGGACGACCTGCTGATCAGCCGAGGGGTGCTCTGGCGCGAGGAGACCGTCGTGCCGTACGGGCGCATGCAGCTGGTCGAGGTGACCTCCGGTCCCGTCGAGCGGCACTTCAACCTCGCGAGTGTGCAGCTGCACACGGCTGCGGCCGCCACGGACGCGTGCATCCCGGGCCTCGACCCGGCCGAGGCCGAACGCCTGCGTGATCACCTGACCCAGCTGGGCGAGGCCCGATCGGCAGGGCTGTGACGGTGTCGGCACAGGACGCGGAGGGCGCGCTGGGCGACGACACGGCACGGGTGGACGGCGTGCCGGGGGACGACGCGACACGAGTGGACAGTGTGCCGGGGGACCACGCGACACACGTGGACGGCGTGCAGGGGGCGGAGGCCGGCCAGACGGACGACGCCGCGACGGCGCGGAAGCCGGTCGTCGAGCACCGGCTGCATCCGGTGACGCCGTTGCGGCGGGCCTGGGCGCCGGTGGCGGTGCTCATCGGGTGGGGCGCGCACGATCCGGACGGGGCGCAGCGGCAGCTGCTGCGGCTCGACACGACGACCCTGCTGATCGGGCTCGCGGTGTTCCTCCCGGCCGCCGCCCTCTACGGCTTCCTGACCTGGTGGTTCACCCACTTCGCGGTGACCGACAGCGAACTGCGCATCCGTACCGGCCTGGTGTTCCGCCGCACCGCCCACATCCGTCTCGAACGCATTCAGGCCATCGACGTCACCCGCCCGTTGCTGGCCCGGATCGCGGGCGTCGCCAAACTGAGACTCGACGTCGTCGGCACCGACAAGAAGGACGAGCTGGCCTATCTCGGCGAGGCGCACGCCGACGCCCTGCGGGCCGAACTCCTCGCCCGCGCGGCCGGTTTCGCGCCGGAGACCGCGCACGAGGTCGGCGAGGCGCCCGTACGGCAGTTGCTGAAGGTCCCGGCGGGCGTGCTGGCCATGTCCCTCGTCCTGACCGGCGCCACCTGGTGGACCCTCGTGGCCGCGGTCGTCGTACCGTCCGTGCTGTGGTTCGCCACGGGGAGCGTGTGGACCATCCTCGCGACCGCGCTGCCGCTGATCGGCGCGGCCGGGGCGAGCAGTGTGGGGCGGTTCGTCGGGGAGTACGACTGGACGGTCGGCGACTCCCCCGACGGGCTCCGCATCGACCACGGGCTCCTCGACCGGGCCCACGAGACGGTGCCGCCCGGCCGTGTGCAGACCGTGCGCATCGTCGAGCCGCTGCTGTGGCGGCGCCGCGGGTGGGTCCGGGTCGAACTGGACGTGGCGGGCTCCACCAACTCCGTTCTGCTGCCGGTCGCGCCGCGTGAGGTGGCCGAGTCGGTCGTCGCGCGGGTGCTGCCGGGGGTGGGCGTGCCGGACGCGACGGCGCTCGTACGGCCGCCGGGGCGGGCGCGGTGGTGCGTGCCGTGGTGGTGGCGGGGGTACGGACTGGCCGTCGACGACCAGGTCTTCGCGGCGCGGCACGGGCTGCTGCGCCGCAGGCTCGATCTCGTACCGCACGCGAAGGTGCAGAGCGTGCGGCTGTCCCAGGGGCCCTGGAAGCGGTACAAGGGGCTCGCCGACGTCCACGTCGACACCGGCGCCAACAAGACCGTGACGGCGCGACTGCGGGACGCGGACGAGGCGGCGGACCTGTTGCGGGCCCAGGCGGAACGGTCTCGGACGGGTCGGCGGGAGGCGCTGCCGGACCGGTGGATGGTCTAGGGCGCGGCGGGGGCGTGGCAGGGACGGGCACGTGGGCGTGGCGGGGACGGGCGCGAACGAGGGAGTCGGCGCCTGCGGGGTGCAGGGAGACCCGGGACCCTCTGGACAGACCTACGGCCGCCCACCGGGAAGGGCGGGCGGCCGTGAGGGTGGCGCGATGACCTCCGTCGGCTAGGACGCCGCCGTGCGCAGGCCCTGGAGGTCGATCTGTTCCGTCTCGTCGTGTGCCGTGAGGTCGATGACCTGTCCGATGCCCCGGGAGGCCTCGTCGGCGCGCTTGAACCGGGCCTCCGACTCGGCCTTGTGGAGCGCGAGCGCCTCCTGGCCGACCACGTCGGCGAGGTCCTCGTTCTGCACGGCGTCCAGGGTGTCCGCCTCCTTCTGCGTACCGAAGAAGTCGAACCCTCCTTCCACCGCCGACCGCCGCTGCGGCGCCGCCGGAACGACCGCCACGGCCGTCGGCACCGTGAAGTGACCGGCCGGCGGAAGGGCGGGCAGTGCCGCCGGAGCCACCGGCTCCGCCTGCGCCTCACGCCTGGCACGTCCCGACGGGTCCACGTGGGTCAGCTCCCCCGCCCCCGTCGCACCGGTCGGTGCGGCCACCACGGGCACGGGGCCGCCGGCCGCGCGCTCATGGCCACGGTCCGCCACCGAGCTCCCGACCGCGTCGCCCTCCTCGGCGGTGAGCACCGGAACCGGCTCCTCCTCCGCCTCGGGGGAACGTCCCTGCCGGGTGCCCCCGTCCGTCGGTCCGTCCGGGTCGCCCTTGGGAGAAGGGCCCTTGGGGGAACCGCCCTTGGGTTCCTCGCCCTCGCCCGCGCCCTTGGTCGTCGCGTCGTCGGCCTCGGTGGGCTCAGTGGGCTGAGTGGGGTCGGTGAGGTCGGTGGGCTCGATGGACTGGCCGGTTTCGGCGGTCTCGGCGGTCTCGGTGGATTCCACGGAGCCGGCGGGCTCGGTCGGCGGCGGCACGTCGGCAGGCGTCTCCGGCGAGTCGTCGACCGGCTCATCGACCGGCTCATCAACCGACTCAGCAACCGGGTCGTCGCCCGGCACGTCGGCCTGGTGGTCGACGTCGACGTCCTCGCCCTCGCCCATGTCCACGTCCACGTCCACGGAGTCGGAACCCCCAGGCTCCAAGCCCTCGGTCGTGTCCTCCTCGACATCCTTCGCGGAGCCCCGCTGGGTGATGATCCGGTCCAGCGCCGAGTTCGCGCGCAGGAAGAGCGCCGAACCGTCCGGCGAGAACACCGAGGGGAGCGACTTCTCCGCCCCCGAGCCATCCCCATCGGCAACGGTCACGGCTTCGGCCCCGGCCTCGCCCTCCGCACCCTTCGCGGCAGAAGTCCCCGCACCCGCCCCGCCGGCCGCCTCCTGTGACGCTGCCTTCGCCGCCGCGGCCTTGGACGCCGTCTCCCACGAGGCCCAGGGCGCCCCCGGCGAGGGAACCCCCTGCGGCGGCACCGTCGAGGTCCGGGACGCCGCCGTGGTTCCACCGCCGTCGCCGTCGCCCGCGTCCGCACCCGCCGCCGGCAGGGCCCGTGCGTCCTCGGGGCCGGTCGTCTCGATCTCCAGCAGCCGGCGGCCCTCCAGCGCGCTGGCCCGCTCGGTCTCGGCGGTGGCGTAGCGCCGCAGCAGGGCGGCGTGCTCGTTGCGGAGGTTGGCCAGTTCGGTGCGCTTGGCGCGGAGCTTGTGCTCCAGCTTGGTGCGCAGCTCACGGGACTCGTCGAGGTCGGTCTCGAGTTCGGCGACCTTCTCCTCGTGGCGCCACTCGTCGCTCGCCCGCGCGCGCGTGAGATCGGCGACGCGTTTGCCCGCCTCGACGTCCCAACGGCGCATGACCGCCGCGCCCACGGCCGCGGTCGCCGCGGCGACGGCGGCGGTGACCCGGAGCACCGCCGGCTCGGAGAACATCCATGGCCCGAGGGCGCAGACGAGCGAGACGCCTGCGATCGCCGTGGGGGGCAGCAGCCTGTGCAGAGGCGGTGAATGGCGGTGACGTCCACGTGGCATGGCCAGAAACTTACCGCGCGTAGGCGAATGATGGTGCCCCGGGCCGCAAAAACTCAGCCGTCCCTCTCACCTCTCACAAGCCTTCACAAGCTTCCTCACCGCCGGTGCGGCAATGCGCCCACCGGCGACTCCTTCAGTCGATCAACCCCATTGAATGCGTAAACGCCTTGGCCGCATCCGTCTCTTTCCCCTCCGGTGAATTCCCCGAATTGCCGAGCCCGCCGCCGAACCGTTACCGAACTCGGCGCCGACCCGTCGCCGGAACGTGACCGGCCGGCCCTTCACCGGCACTCGACCTCCCGGCGCCGCTTGCCCTCACCGGCCGTCCTCACCAACCGTCTTCACCGGCCGCCCTCACCAGCCGAGTTCACCGGTCGCTCAACCGCCCGCTGATCCACTGCAACGTCGCCGGGATCTCCCGGCGCCACGTGTTGAAGTTGTGCCCACCGCTGTCGAGGATGATCGACGAGATCCGTGTCGGCCGCATCTCCTTCACCTGTTCGATGAACTTCAGCGTGGCCTTGTAGTTGGTCTCCCCCTGTTTGCTGCTGGTGACCAGCAGAGAGGTGTCCGGCGCCGGACGGTGCTTCAGATACCAGAACAGGTCGGCCTCGTTCCGCAGCGTCTTGTCCCCTTGGAAGAGATCACCGGTCGTCGGGTCGATCGGCGCCTTGTAGTACGGCGAGAGGCCCGCGCCGGCGGCGAACACCCGTGGGTGGTGCATGGCGAGTTTCAGCGCACAGTAGCCACCGGTCGAGTCGCCGATGACACCCCAACTGCCGGGTTTCTTCCCGACCCTGTAGTGGTGGCCCACGGCGTCCGGCAGGTCCCGGGCGAAGAACGTCTCGGTCTGCGGCCCGCCCGGGACGTCCACGCACTCGGTGTCGCGCGGCGGCGCCACGGTCGGCCGCAGCATGACCAGGATCATCGGCTGCGCCTTCCCGTCCCGGGCCAACGCGTGGGCCGTCTGCGGGAAGTGCAGCCCCTTGATGAGCGCCTCGGCGGTACCCGGGTAGCCGGTGAGGACGACCGCCGCGGGGAAGGTGCGGGTGCGGTACCGGGGCTGGAAGTACTCCGGCGGCAGATACACGTACGCCGGGCTCGCGATCCGGCTCGTACGGCCGACGATCTCGACCTTCTGGATCTGGCCGCCGACCGTGGGACGGCCGCCACCGGCCACGTTCACCTGCTGGGTGTCGACGACCCGCAGCGGGCCCCCGGTGTCGGCCGCGTCGTGGTCGACGACCACCCCCTGCCCGGTCTCCCGGCCGAGGAGGTCGGCCCAGCTGGCGTAGAACCCGAAGGCCTGGTTGGCGGCGAGGCCGACTGCCATGAAGACGGCGACCTGCGTGGCCAGCAGTAAGACGATCCGACCGCCGACCGGCCGCCACCCGCGCCGGGCCAGCCGCGGCCACCACCACACCGTGCCGACGAACAGCAGCACGGCGGACAGCACCGCCAACGCCAGGACCTTGTTGCTTGTAAGACCCATCGGGTAGTCCCCCGCCGACCTTTCTTTCCTTGTCTTTCCCTGCCCTTTGGCTCAGCTTTCCGATGGAGAGTGAACCTCCTCCGCCGAGCCACCGTCCTAGAGGGCGCAATGTCGCCGGATGCCGGAAAGGCACCGGGTCCAAGCTCTCTCGCGGAACTACGGGATGCGATGTCTGTCAGGACAGATGGGGAAATGTCGGGTGGGGTTCCGGTCCGGTCGGACCGACTCGCGCCGAGCACCGAGCGGCAGCCGAAGGGCGCACACCGGGGCGCGGTGCGGGGCGCCCTGCGCGGTGTACTGCGCGGCCCGCGCCCCGAGGCCGTACCTGCCCTGGTCGCCAGGGCCTGCACACTCGTCGGGCTCGTGGACATCGCCGCGGGGGTGTTCCCCCGCTTCCGCAACAGCCGGATGCACGCGCTGGCCGAGGTGCTCCCCGGCGCACTCGGCCCGTTCGCGGCGGCGCTCTCCCTGAGCGCCGGCGTCCTGCTGCTGCTCCTCGCGCACGGGCTGCGCCGGCGCAAGCGGCGGGCCTGGCGGGCGGCCGTGGTCCTGCTCCCGGCCGGGGCGATCGCCCAGTTCACCTACCGCCACTCGCTCGTCGGCGTGCTCGTCTCGCTCGCGCTGCTCATCCCGCTGCTGCGGCACCGCGACGAGTTCCGCGCCCTGCCCGACCCCACCAGCCGCTGGCGGGCGCTCGCCAACTTCGTGCTGATGGGAGCCGGTTCGATCGTCCTCGGTCTGGTCGTCGTCAGCGCCCACCCCGGACGCATGGTCGGTGACCCGAGCCTCGCCGACCGCCTCGAACACGTCATCTACGGCCTGTTCGGCTTCGAGGGCCCGGTCGACTACGCCGGCAGCACGTCCTGGACGGTGGCCTTCTCCCTCGGCGCCCTCGGTCTGCTGACCGCCATCACCACCATCTACCTGGCCTTCCGCCCCGAACATCCGGCGGCCCGCCTCACCGACGACGACGAGGCACGGCTGCGCGCCCTGCTCGACAAGCACGGCGGCCGCGACTCGCTCGGCCACTTCGCGCTCCGCCGCGACAAGGCGGTCGTCTTCTCCCCCAGCGGCAAGGCGGCGGTGACGTACCGCGTCGTCTCCGGGGTGATGCTCGCCAGCGGCGACCCGATCGGCGATGTCGAGGCCTGGCCCGGCGCGATCGAACACTTCATGGACGAGGCGAAGGCGCACTCCTGGACCCCGGCCGTCATGGGCTGCTCGGAGACCGGCGCGGAGGTCTGGACCCGGGAGACCGGCCTGGACGCCCTCGAACTGGGCGACGAGGCGGTGGTGGACGTCGCGGATTTCTCCCTCGCCGGACGCGCGATGCGCAACGTGCGTCAAATGGTGAAGCGCATCGAGCGGCTCGGTTACGAGACCCGGGTACGGCGCGTCCGTGACCTCGGCGAGGCCGAGCTGGACCGGATCCGCCGCGCCGCCGAGGACTGGCGCGGCACCGACACCGAGCGCGGCTTCTCCATGGCCCTCGGCCGCATCGGCGATCCGGCCGACGGGGACTGCCTCATCGCCACCGCGCACAAGGCCGACGAGGTCCCCGGTCCGTACGGCGACCTGAAGGCCGTCCTCCACTTCGTGCCCTGGGGGGCGGACGGCGCCTCCCTTGACCTGATGCGCCGCGACCGCTCCGCCGACCCCGGCATGAACGAACTCCTCATCGTCGCGGCCCTCCAGGCGGCCCCCCGCCTGGGCGTCCGCCAGGTCTCCCTGAACTTCGCGATGTTCCGCTCGGCCCTGGCCCGCGGTGAGAAGATCGGCGCCGGCCCGGTCCTGCGCGCCTGGCGCGGCCTGCTGGTCTTCCTCTCCCGCTGGTTCCAGATCGAGTCGCTCTACAAGTTCAACGCCAAGTTCCGCCCCCGCTGGGAGCCCCGCTTCGTCGTGTACGCCACCTCGCGCGACCTCCCCCGCATCGGCCTCGCCGCCATGCAGGCCGAGGGCTTCGTCAACCTCGCCCTGCCCCGCCTGCTGCGCCGCCGCCCGAAGGCTCCGGCCCCCTGCGCCCACGCGGTGCGCTCCGCGAGCAACGCCGCCTGAGTGGTCGCGCCGCAGGGCCGGCGCGGCCCGCCGTAGGAACAGTGCGGCCGTAGGAACAGTGCGGGCCGTCCGTGGCCGGCCGCGCAGCTCCCCGCGCCCCTTGTGTGGCCTTCGGCCGACTCAAGGGGCCGCGGGCCCGCCCGGCGTCATGTCGCCCGCGCCGCCCCGCCGCCCGTCTCGTCGTCCTCCGGGAGTTTGCAGACGCGCTCCAGGAAGAAGGCGGCCACTATGACGGCGATGCCCGCGAGGACGGAGAAACCGGCGTAGATGGCCTGGTCGCGGCGGGCCGGGACCTCCAGGTACTCCAGGAGGAAGACGCCGACGCCGCCGTACATCCCGGCGACGAGAGCGGCGACGAGGGCGCTGGCCTGGCCGAACACGACGGCGCGGGCGGCCATCAGGGGATCGACGCCCTTGGCTTCCGGCCGGCGCTCGCGCTGGGCCTTGAGCCGGCTGCGCAGGGACAGTGCCGTGGCCGTCAGGACGGCCGCGATCAGGGCGAGCACGATGGGGGCGGCCAGCGGGACGCTCGGCAGGGTGTCCACCGAGTTCCACAGCCGGGCCCCGGCCCAGGACAGCACCCCCGCCACCACGAACACCGCGGCCAGCGTCCTGATGCGCAGCTCTTTCACGATGCCCCTTCGACGAGCCCGATGGTCCACGGACGCCGGCCCCCACGGTGCCGGGTGGTCGGCCCGGCCGGTGGTCCCGACGGCGTCGGGGATGATCCCGACTCGGTAGACCTTAACGACTACTCGGGCAGCTGGAGTTCCAGGTCGGCGCGGGGCGACACGCCCTCGCGGGTGATCCCGTCGAGGAGCAGCGCGACCGGGCCGCGGCCGGCGAGCTGGGCCTCCGGCTCCACGTCGTGCCACGGCGCGAGGACGAACGCCCGCTCGTGCGCGCGCGGGTGCGGCAGGGTCAGGTCCGGGTCGTCGGAGACGACGTCCGCGTACGCCACGATGTCGACGTCCAGCGTGCGCGGGCCCCACCGCTCGTCCCGCACCCGGTGGAAGGCCTCCTCCACGGCCTGGGCCCGCTCCAGCAGCGAGGCGGGCGGCAGGGTGGTCTTCAGGACCACCACCGCGTTGAAGTACGAGGGCTGGCTGCCCGGCGCGACACCCCACGGCTCGGTCTCGTACACCGGCGACACGGCCTTGATGC
This sequence comes from Streptomyces sp. MB09-02B, assembly GCF_033794485.1. NCBI lineage: Bacteria > Bacillati > Actinomycetota > Actinomycetes > Kitasatosporales > Streptomycetaceae > Streptomyces > Streptomyces sp. MB09-02B. The sequence goes on along the minus strand of NZ_JARGEE010000055.1, from coordinate 8,715 downwards.
GGACGCCCGGGGTCTCCTCCAGGGCGTCGACGGCGCCCTGGAGGTTCTCCAGCCGGTTGCCCAGGTTCGAGCCGATGGAGATCACGGCCCGGCGGGGGTTGTGCAGGGTCGTGTCGGCCTCGTCCACCTTCTGCACGACGGAGGCCGGCACCGGCTGTACGGTCGGGTCGCTCTGACCCTCGGTGAAGAACGCGGTCATACTCGGCTCCGGGTGATGGTGACGGTCGTGTCGTCGAAGGGGACCGTGATCGGCGCGTTCGGCTTGTGGACGGTGACCTCGACCTCCTGGACCACCTCATGCCGCAGACACACCTGGGCGATGCGCTCGGCGAGCGTCTCGATGAGGTTCACCGGCTCGCCCGCGACGACGGCGACGACCTCCTCCGCCACGATCCCGTAGTGCACGGTCTTCGCCAGGTCGTCGTCGGCCGCGGCCGGCCGGGTGTCCAGCCCGAGCGTGAGGTCCACGACGAAGGTCTGGCCCTCCTCGCGTTCGCCCGGGAACACCCCGTGGTACCCACGGGCCCTGAGGCCGCGCAGCGCGACACGATCCACGCGAATCACTCCTGCAGTCGTCGGGAACGGCCGATGTCCTCCGTGTCGTCCGAACACGGTCGGCACACCGGCCACCTTCGAATCTACCTGCGGGCACTGACAGCGCTCACCCTCGGAAGACTCGATTCCACTTCCGTACGGACAGGGTTCATCGAGCGTTTCCCCCAAGGGACGCGTCGGCTCACGGGTCGGAAGCCGCCCCTACCCGCGCACCCGTGTTCCCAATCACCCCTTGGGCCCTGCGCACCGCACGCCCACCCAGGCAGGTGACTCCGCTCAGGAAGGAGACTCCTCGCCCTCGTCGTCCTCGGACTCCGTCAGGACCGGGGAACCGTGGTGCGACCAGAGCTTCCAGCCGTCGGGTGTGCGACGGAACACATTCGTGGCGACCACCAGCTGCCCCACGAGCGGCCCCAGCTCGTCACCGCCGTCCGGCGCCGGGCCCCCGCTGAGGATGTTCTCGGTACAGGTGACGAGCGCGGTGTCCCCGGTGACCGAGACATGCACATCGGTGAGGAAGAACTGGATGTACTCCGTGTTCGCCATGATCAGCGCGTACGACCGCAGCACCTCGCCGCGCCCGGTCAGGACCGGCCAGCCGGGGTGGATGCAGGAGATCACGCCGGTCTCGGCGGGGTCGTGGTACTCCTCGTCCACGCCCACGTCGGCCGGGGCCAGCCAGAGCGAGGAGAGCGTCTCGAAGTCGCCCTGTTCCATGGCCTCGTAGAAGGCGCGGTTGGCGAGTTCGACCTGTTCGACGTCGAGGTGGGGGGCGCTCACCGCTCCCCGGCCCCTTCGATGGCGCGGGTCACACGCACCGCGTCGGCGGTGGCGCGGACCTCGTGCACACGGACCGCCCAGGCGCCCTGCTGCGCGGCCAGGGCCGACACGGCGGCCGTGGCGGCGTCCCGTTCCCGCGCGGGCGGCGGGGCACCCTCGGAGCCCGCCAGCACCCGGCCGAGGAACCGCTTGCGAGAGGCGGCGACCAGCAGGGGCCGGCCGAGCCCGTGCAGCCGGTCGAGGTGCGCGAGAAGGGCGAGGTCGTGCTCGGCGTCCTTGGAGAAGCCCAGGCCCGGGTCGACGACGACCCGGTCCGCCTCGACACCGCCCTCCAGAACGGCCTCCACGCGCGCGTGCAGCTCGTCCAGCACCTCGGTGACGACGTCCTCGTAGACGCCCTTGACGTTGCCGCCCTCCAGGAAGCCGCGCCAGTGCATCACCACGAAGGGGGCGCCCGCGTCGGCGACCACCGGGATCATCGCGGGGTCGGCCAGCCCGCCGCTGACGTCGTTGACGAGGGCGGCGCCGGCGGCGAGCGCCTGTTCCGCCACGGAGGCGCGCATGGTGTCCACGGAGACGGTGACGCCCTCGGAGGCCAGCCCCCGCACCACCGGGACGACTCTGCGCAGCTCCTCCGCCTCGTCGACGCGGGCCGCGCCGGGACGGGTCGACTCGCCGCCCACGTCCACCAGGTCCGCGCCCTCCCCGACCATGTCCAGACCGTGCTTGACCGCCGCCGTGGTGTCGAAGAAGCGTCCGCCGTCGGAGAAGGAGTCCGGGGTGACGTTGACGACACCCATGACCGCGCAACGGTCCCACCGGGGCAATCCGGCCACCCACCCACGCCGGTTCTGCTTGCTCATGCGTCAAGCCTAGGCCCCCGGCAGTGGCCGTGTTCCGCCGCTCCCGGCAACGGGAGTCAGTGGGCCATGATGAGGCTCATCGCCTCGTTGCGGGTCGCCGCGTCCCTGAGCTGGCCGCGCACCGCCGACGTTATGGTCTTCGCGCCGGGCTTGCGGATGCCCCGCATCGACATGCACATGTGCTCGCACTCCACGACCACGATCACCCCGCGCGGCTCCAAAATCTCCATCAGCGAGTCGGCGATCTGCGTCGTCATCCGCTCCTGCACCTGCGGGCGCCTCGCGTAGACGTCAACGAGCCGCGCCAGCTTCGACAGACCGGTGATCTTGCCGGTGGTGGACGGGATGTACCCGACGTGCGCCACGCCCCGGAACGGCACCAGATGGTGCTCACAGGTCGAGTACACCTCGATGTCCTTGACCAGCACCATCTCGTCGTGACCGAGGTCGAAGGTGGTGGTCAGCACATCCTCCGGCTGCTGCCACAGCCCCGCGAAGATCTCCCTGTACGCCCGCGCCACCCGCGCCGGCGTCTCCCGCAGCCCCTCCCGGTCGGGATCCTCGCCGACGGCGATCAGAAGTTCTCGTACGGCGTTCTCGGCGCGCTTCTCGTCGAACTCGCCGATGATGCCCTCGCCGTCCAGCGTCACGGGGTCGGTCATGTCGTGCCTCGCTCCTGAGCCTGTGACACGTACGGATGACGCGTCTCGTCCTCGGCCTTTTTGCGGCCCTCTTTCGGCCATACGAAAATGCCGCGCCCCCCAGGCTAGAACCAGGGGGGCGCGGCAATCATTCCGGGCCTGACGAGGCGGCCCGGGCCGGGAGCCGCAGGCTCCCGGTGGCCGGTTCTCGTCGGTGGGGCGTCAGCTCTCCGGGCTCTCCTCCGGGGTCGCCTCGGCGGGCGCCTTGGTGGTGATCGCCGGTGCCGCGCCGTTGGCGCCGTTCGTCAGTGCGAGCTCCTTCGGGGAGAGCACCGGCGGACGGGTGGACGGGGTGCGGCGCGAGGAGCCGGTCCAGGCGGGCCGGGCCGGGCGCTTGACGATGGCGGAGAAGATCTCGGCGATCTCCTCCTTGCCCAGCGTCTCCTTCTCCAGCAGCTGGAGCACCAGGTTGTCGAGGACGTCGCGGTTCTCGACCAGGATCTCCCAGGCCTCGTTGTGCGCGTTCTCGATGAGCTTCTTGACTTCCTCGTCCACGAGCGCGGCGACCTCTTCCGAGTAGTCGCGCTGGTGAGCCATCTCACGTCCGAGGAACGGCTCCGTGTTGTCGCCGCCGAACTTGATGGCGCCGAGACGCTCGGTCATGCCGTACTGCGTGACCATCGCGCGGGCCAGGTTGGTGGCCTTCTCGATGTCGTTCGCGGCGCCGGTGGTCGGGTCGTGGAAGACCAGTTCCTCGGCGGCGCGGCCACCCATCATGTACCCGAGCTGGTCGAGCATCTCGTTACGGGTCGTCGAGTACTTGTCCTCGTCCGGCAGGACCATCGTGTAGCCGAGGGCACGGCCTCTCGACAGGATCGTGATCTTGTGGACCGGGTCGGAGTTCGGTGAGGCCGCCGCGACCAGGGCGTGTCCGCCCTCGTGGTACGCGGTGATCTTCTTCTCCTTGTCCGACATGATCCGGGTCCGCTTCTGCGGGCCCGCGACCACACGGTCGATCGCCTCGTCCAGCATGTGGTTGTCGATCAGCTTCTTGTCGCTGCGGGCCGTGAGGAGCGCGGCCTCGTTCAGGACGTTGGAGAGATCGGCACCCGTCATACCGGGGGTGCGGCGGGCGACGGCGCCGAGGTCGACGTCGGGCGCGACCGGCTTGCCCTTCTGGTGGACCTTGAGGATCTCCAGACGGCCCTGCATGTCCGGGCGGTCGACCGCGATCTGGCGGTCGAAGCGGCCGGGGCGCAGGAGGGCCGGGTCGAGGATGTCCGGACGGTTCGTCGCGGCGATGAGAATCACACCGCCCTTGACGTCGAAGCCGTCCATCTCGACGAGCAGCTGGTTGAGCGTCTGCTCGCGCTCGTCGTGACCGCCGCCGAGGCCGGCGCCGCGGTGGCGGCCGACCGCGTCGATCTCGTCGACGAAGACGATCGCCGGGGCGTTCGCCTTGGCCTGCTCGAAGAGGTCACGGACCCGGGAGGCACCGACACCGACGAACATCTCGACGAAGTCGGAACCGGAGATCGAGTAGAAGGGGACGCCCGCCTCGCCGGCGACGGCGCGCGCGAGGAGCGTCTTGCCCGTACCGGGCGGGCCGTACAGCAGCACGCCCTTGGGGATCTTGGCGCCGACGGCCTGGAACTTGGCCGGCTCCTGCAGGAACTCCTTGATCTCGTGGAGCTCCTCGACGGCCTCGTCCGCGCCGGCGACGTCGGAGAACGTCGTCTTCGGGGTGTCCTTGGTGATGAGCTTGGCCTTGGACTTCCCGAAGTTCATGACCCGGGAGCCGCCGCCCTGCATCTGGTTCATCAGGAACAGGAAGACGACCACGATGAGGACGAAGGGGAGCAGAGACAGCAGGATGCCGACGAAAGCGTTCTGCTTGGTCGGGGAGACCGTGTAGCCGTCGGCGATCTGCTTGTTCTGGAACTTGTCCTGCAGGGTGTTGGCGAGGGTGACGCCCTGGTCGCCGATATAGCTCGCCTGGATCTTCGAGCTGCCCTCGATCTTCTGGCCGTCCTTGAGCTGAACCTTGAGGAGCTGCTCTTCGCCGGTGGTCAGCTTGGCTTCTTTGACCTTGTTGTCATTGATCGCCTGGACCACCTGGCCGGTGTCCACCGTCTTGTAGCCGCCGGACGAGCCGACGACCTGCATCAACACGACCACGGCAAGGACGGCCAGCACGATCCACATGACTGGCCCACGGAAGTATCGCTTCACGTCCATCCATACGGAGCGGTGCCGCCCCGTCCCTCCTGCCATAGTGAGTTTGATAAAAGACTGTTCTTCGGACGGTACCCCAGCTTTGTCACCCGAAGCCGCAGGGGACCGATGTCGATACCGTCCTCGCATGCTCCAACGGCGCGAAACCCGCTGGGGTTCCCGAGCGTCTTACGGGGGTTGGTTCAGCCGCCGTAGACGTGGGGCGCGAGCGTACCGACGAACGGGAGGTTGCGGTACTTCTCGGCGTAGTCGAGGCCGTAGCCCACGACGAACTCGTTGGGGATGTCGAAGCCGACCCACTCCACGTCGATCGCGACCTTGGCGGCGTCGGGCTTGCGCAGCAGCGTGCAGATCTTCAGGGACTCTGGCTCGCGGGAGCCGAGGTTGGAGATCAGCCAGGACAGGGTCAGCCCGGAGTCGATGATGTCCTCGACGATCAGGACGTGCTTGCCCTTGATGTCGGTGTCGAGGTCCTTGAGGATCCGCACCACACCGGAGGACTGGGTGCCCGCGCCGTAGGAGGACACGGCCATCCAGTCCATGGTGACCGGGGTGGACAGCGCCCGGGCGAGGTCCGCCATGACCATCACCGCGCCCTTGAGGACACCGACGATCAGCAGGTCCTTGCCCGCGTACTCCGTGTCGATCTTCGCGGCCAGCTCGGCCAGCTTCGCGTCGATCTCTTCCTTGGTGATGAGCACCTCTTTGAGGTCGGTGCCCATGTCTTTCGCGTCCACCCGCATCACTTTCGGTCGTCCCAGGGCCGCTCCCGGACGCCCGCTTCCCGTGCGGGGGGCTCGGGGCCCGTCGCGCGGGCCCCGTCGGCGTCCGGTTTCAGCCTTGCCGAATCACCAGTCTGCCACCCTGCCGCTGGGCGACGACCCGGCCGGGGAGATTGATGGCCCCCTGACCGCGCCAGCCGGTGATCAGACGGTCGATCTCCTCGATGTGCCGGGCGAAGAGGGAACCCGCCGGGGCACCGGCCTCGATGGCGGCCCGGCGCAGGATCCGGCGGCGCACCGCGGGCGGCAGGGCGTAGAGCTTGGCGCACTCCAGCAGGCCCGCGGCGTCACGGACGGCGGGCTCGGCCTGGCGGGCCCAGCTGTCGAGGGCGTCGGCGTCGTCCCGGGAGAGCTGGGCCGTACGGGCGAGGGCCTCGACGACGCCCTTGCCGAGCGCCTTCTCCAGGGCGGGCAGGCCCTCGTGGCGGAGCCGGGAGCGGGTGTACGCGGGGTCGGCGTTGTGCGGGTCGTCCCAGACGGGCAGCGACTGGACCATGCAGGCCTTGCGGGCGGTCTGCCGGTCGAGCTGGAGGAAGGGGCGGCGGTAGCGGCCGTCGGCCCCCGAGACCGCGGCCATCCCGGACAGGGAGCGGATGCCGGAGCCGCGGGCGAGCCCGAGGAGGACGGTCTCGGCCTGGTCGTCGCGGGTGTGGCCGAGGAGGACGGCGGTGGCGCCGTGGCGTTCCACAGCGGCGTCAAGGGCGGCGTAACGGGCGTCGCGGGCGGCGGCTTCGGGACCGCCTTCACGGCCGACGGTGACGGCGACGGACTCGACCGGGTCGAGGCCGAGCTCCCGCAGGCGCAGGGCGACTTCCTCGGCGCGCAGGTCGGAGCCGGGCTGCAGACCGTGGTCGACGGTGATGCCGCCGGCGCGGACGCCGAGCTTGGGTGCCTCGAAGGCGAGGGCGGAGGCCAGCGCCATGGAGTCGGCGCCGCCGGAGCACGCCACGAGCACGAGCGGCTGCTCGTGCGCGTCGGCCCCCGCACGCGCGCCCGGGTGCCGCGCGGGCGGGCGCGTGCAGGGGGGTGTTCGTGTGGTGTTCGGTGAGGAGGTCGTGGAGTACGCGGCGGACCGCCAGGCGTATCGCCGCGACCGCGGGGTGGGGACCCATGTCCGGTTCCCTTCATGAAATTGTCGGGGGGTGAGCCCGAGCTCGGTCACTCAGAGTGTGTAGATGGTGACAGAGACGGGCCGTTCCCCGAGCATTGCACGCCTACCCCTCGCTCACGGTCCCTCGGACGGGTGATTGGAGGGGCGTTCGCCTGCCGTCGGCCGGATTCGTTCACCACGCTCACGCGCGGCTCACGACTCCGCCTTGCGATGCACCCGCGCGACCCAGTCCGCCGGTTTGGCGATCTCCGCCTTGGTCGGCAGGGTGTTCGGGGAGGTCCACACCCGGTTGAAACCGTCCATGCCGACCTGTTCGACGACCGCCCGTACGAACCGCTCGCCGTCCCTGTACTGCCTGAGCTTGGCGTCCAGACCCAGCAGCTTGCGCAGCGCCTGGTCCAGGCGGGAGGCGCCCTTCGCGCGGCGCTGCTGGAACTTCTCGCGGATCTCGGCGACCGACGGCACGACGGCCGGACCGACGCCGTCCATCACGAAGTCGGCGTGGCCCTCCAGGAGGGACATGACGGCGGTGAGCCGGCCGAGGATCTCGCGCTGGGCGGGGGTCTGGACCAACTCCACGATCGAGTGACCGTCGTCGCCGACCTCTCCTTCGGGCCTGCCACCCGCGAGTGACTGGGCGGCCTCCCTGATGCGCTCCAGGAAGGTCGTGGGGTCGACCTCGGTCTCCCCCAAGAACGACTGGATTTCACCCTCCAGGTGGTCCCGCAGCCAGGGGACGGCGGTGAACTGCGTGCGGTGGGTCTCCTCGTGCAGACAGACCCAGAGGCGGAAGTCGTGGGGCTGCACGTCGAGTTCGCGCTCCACGTGCACGATGTTCGGGGCGACGAGCAGGAGTCGGCCGCCGCCGTTCTCGCCCGCGGGGAGGTCGCGGGTCGCGGGGGCGAAGGTCTCGTACTGGCCGAGGACCCGGGAGGCCAGGAAGGACAGGAGCATGCCCAGCTCCACGCCGGTGACCTTGCCGCCGACCGCGCCGAGGACGGCTCCGCCGGGGGTGTTGCCGCGACGTTCCTGCATCTTGTCGAGCAGCGGCTTCAGCAGTTCCCGGAAGCCGGCGACGTTGGCCCGGACCCAGCCGGGCCGGTCGACGACGAGGACGGGGGTGTCGTCGCCCGTGTCGGGCAGCATCCGGGTGAAGGCCCGGACGTGCTCCTCCGAGGCCTTCGCGTGCCGGCGGAGCTCGGCGACGATGGCCCTGGCCTCGTCGCGGCTCACCTCGGGGCCCGGCCGTACGAGCCGGGTCGCGGTCGCCACCGCGAGATTCCAGTCGACCATCTCGGCACCACCGATACGAGTCATGTTGTCAACCGTACGTGAGCGCTGCCGCTTGGGGCAGGCCGTAGGGGGTGGGGGTGCCTTGGGGTCGTGGGTACGTGCGGGTGGGTCGTGGTTGCTCGCGCGGTTCCCCGCACCCCTGAAGGCTTGGGGCTGCGCCCCTGCCTTCCCCTCTCAGCGGCAGCCGCAGGTCGCCAAGGCCGATGTCGCGTCGGTGAGGAGGTTCTTGGCCGGGCCGGTGTTCTCCAGGGGGGTCTCCGTGGCGAGGAAGGCGAAGGCGAGGAGGCGGCCGTCGGCGTCGACGACGGTGCCGGCGAGGGTGTTCACGTTGCTGAGGGTGCCGGTCTTGGCGCGGACGACGCCGGTGCCGGTGGCGTCGCCGGGGTAACGGTTGCGCAGGGTGCCGGTGAAACCCGCGACGGGGAGGCCGGTGAGCACGGGGCGGAGTTCGGGGT